>CAYZEP010000015.1:0-29894 GCA_964477645.1 uncultured Candidatus Bathyarchaeia archaeon
TTCCAGAAATACAATGTCTTGGCACCTAAACGGATTCTTGAAACTGGATGGGATGGGCTGGTCAGAATTTTAGATGAAGGTAGCTACACGCGCTACGATTTTAAGACAGCAGACAAACTGCAAGAAGTTATGCAAAACCTAATGAAAAAGTACAATGGAAGCCTAACCGTTCTCTACAATGAAGCCGTTGACGTGCATGACTTGGAAAAGAGATTGAAGGATTTGGGAAAAGGCATAGGCGACGTGACAGTAAGTATTTTTCTAAGAGAGCTACGTGATATTTGGGAAAAAGCCGATCCAGACCCCACAAATCTCGTTGTACTAGCCGCTAGAAAGCTTGGAATAGTAAAGACAGAAGCAGCTGGAACCCCCTTAAAACAGTTAAAGGATTTCTGGTCCAAAAACAAAATTGAAGGAAAATCCCTCATTAATTTCGAAACGGCTCTGCTTAGATTGGGCAAAGATTTTTGTAGAAAGAGAAAGTGCGCTGTTTGTCCAGTTAAGAATGAGTGCTCAGATCGTAAGGTGCCTTTACATAAGTGATAACTTCTACGGGGCATTCACCAGAAAGCTTCAGTTTCCTTTTCCATTCCTCTCCGACGGCTACAATCGAGAAGACCCCTGAAATTTCAGCCTTCGCTTTTCGAACTAAATTAACCAGTGCCGCTTGTGTTTCACCTGTTTTAATCATGTCATCAACGATTAAGACGCTGTCCCGCTTTTTTATTGCCTCTTTCGGAATGTAAAGCGTCATAGTCACTCCTGAATCTCTAAGCGCATATGTTTCTTCTAGAAAAGCCTTAACTCCAACTTCTTTGCTTCTCTTCGCTATTATGAGGTTGACTCCAAGGGCATTCCCAACCATTGTTGCCAAGGGAATCCCATCAACAGCCGCCGTCAAGACTTTTGTTACACGTTTTCCAGCAAAGTTTGCGAGCGCATGATTGGCTGCTTGCTGAAGAATGTTGAAATCTCCTATGATGTCAGTATTGTCAAAGTATCCATCTTCATCAAACTTTATTCTGCTTCGAAGCTCCGTTTCCAAGCCAACAAGTTTCGTTAATATCTTCCAAAGCTGTTTTGCCCTGGCAGTATTTGGTAGAACATGTCCTTTTGCGTATCTACTTAGGACGGTGACGGGCAAACCAGTTTTGGAGGCTAACTCACGGTATGTAATATTTCTCTTATATTTCGCTGTTCTAAGCAGTTCAATAGTCATTAGGCGAAGCTTTAACTCGTCTGCATGTGTGCTCATATCAATCCCTTACACACTGATAAGTTAAATACTAAAGTGTTTACCAGTTATTATTGCATTACTAATTTAAAATTTCCGTTCGCAAACCGAACAAAGCGGCGGGCCCGAGTAGGTTTAAATCTCCGTCTAAATTCCCCGTGCTAGATCTTATGTTATCACCAGCTAATATTAAGCCTCTGGCAATGTCACTATTTTCGCTTCAAGATTTCTGCTCCTTGGCACAACAAATTAACTGTACTGAGTGAGTATTTGCTGTTTATAGCCGCTTGTCGTATTTTTTAACCGCTTCTTTCTTGTTTTTCTCTTTTCTTTTGGCTCTATCTTTTTCTTTTTCGGTATGTATGAGTATACGAAAACCGTGAGTTCTGGAAGATTTGCGAGATATCGCTCCATTAGGGGTTCTACATCACTCCATTTTAAGCCACCTTGTTGGCATCCAAGTTGGGGAAAAGCGATGGATTTAATTCCCCACTCCTTGTATTTCTCAATGAAGGTTTTCAATCCTGCCTCAATATACTCCAGTTTCGATTTATACCGCCAATGATTTTTTGTTGGAAAATTTAAAATCCAGGGTTTTGTAGCTTTATAAAGATGAAGTTGCCCTATGATGAGTTTGCCTTCTTTGCATTGGTCTCTGTATTCTTCATACATTTTGGGGTATCTTTTCTTAAACTCTAAGGCAAGTCCTTTGCCCATTACGCCCTTGCAGTTAACTGTATTAACTATAACTTGAGTTCTGGCTTCAAAAATGTCGCCTTTAACATATTTAATTGGCATTTTCCTCAAATCCTCAAAAGTAATATTCTCGATCTACCTCTATTGGAATTTGTAAGTCTGGAAACTTGGTTCTTAAAAAACTCTTCATATTCTGGTCGTAAACAACTATCTTTTCGAAGTAACATGGATCTACTCGCTCAGGAACAAGAACCTCCGCGCCCTTTATGCGCCTTGCCTCATCTGTTTCCTCTATATCTGTTGAATACCCAGAAGACGTTGTTGAATACCATGAAGACGCTCTTATTTTTTCCCAGTCCAGTTCTCCTAAACTGTCGAGCTTTCGAAATTTTCGGGTCTTGTGGCTTGCGATGTTTCCATCAGAAAACCAAACTCCTTCTTCCCCGAGAATTTGACTGTTAATGCATAAGTAAACAATTTCATTTACGCTGCGCCCAGTGTTTTCATATTCTTTCTGAACTCTGTATAACATAGGTGTTTTTCGAGAGAAGAAAAGCGGAACATAGTCGTTTGCGGTTCTCTCTCCAATTCTAATTTTCGATCTCGATTCTTGGATTCTTGCATCAGCGAAGGATTCATAGTTAATATTCCTACGCTTAACGAGATTATAACATAACAAGCCGTTTTTTAGGATTGATTGAAGGTTTTCCCAAGGGGTGATATAGTAAAGGCTTTGAATTTTGAAGTGTTCGCATAATGCTTTCGCTAAAGATTTTCTGAGCTCGTTGACCGTATTTCCGAGTTCAGCGATTAACACGTCCATGTCCTCGTTCTTCTGTTGTAGTATTCGGACCGTATCCCTCAACTTTACAAATTCCTCCATAGCTTCTTCAAATGTCTTTTGAAGCTTACGTCTTGTCTGTGCAGGCAGATATCTAACGCCATCGTAGAAATTCTCCCAGCAATGAGGACATGCTAGTTGATTTACATTAACGTAATGAACGGAATTCTTAATGGATTTTCCACATATAGTGCATTTCATCTCATTAATCATTTACTTTCCCAAACTTAAAAGTTGTACTTTATTTTTACATTAATATTTTTAGCACTTAACTTAATTAATAGTGCGGGCCAACAAATATTAATATAAGAACCAGACGGTGTGATCCGTTGGGCGAAGAAAACGATTGGGGATGGTTCTGGTGGCAAGATATCTTGGAGGAAGAAGAGGAGCAAGAATGTCCAGAATGCGGTTCTCATCGAATCCGTTACGATGAGATTCGCGGACAATGGGTTTGTTTAGACTGCGACTACGAATGGGAAAACGAAGAGGGGCATTAGTATTATATGCAAGTGGTGAATAGGATGGTTGAAATCAATACCGTTTTTCTTAAGACTTGGAGAGAGAAATATAGCTGGCCTCTTTGTGAAGGGCGTAGAGCTTCAGAAGAAAGAATCTTCCACTTGGAAGAACTCGTTAAGAACAACGTCTTGTGCCAAGGTTCAAAAAGTATAAAGAAAGTGGTTCTTGAAATTGTCATGTGGAAAACAAGTAAAAGATTTCGAACAGTTGAAACGTTCCAGTCTAACACTGATGAGGAAACTGAAAGAGTGATTAAGAAGGTACTGGAGCTCTTACATGAAAAGCCGAACAATGTAGTTGAACCTATTAAAAAATTGACGACCCTTGATGGAGTAAAAATTGCGGTTGCTTCTGCTATTCTTAGGTTCCTCGACCCATTCGACCATAAATATGGAATCATTGACAAAAATATAGCTGCTTATCTTAATTGTGAAGGTATCACAAAATTTCTTTTGAGAAGCGAAGATAACTACGTAATGTATACTCAAAGTAATATTCGCGAATATCAGAAGTTTCACGACTGGCTACATGAGAAAGCAAGAGAAATTTCACGTATAACATACATCGATATCTATGGAGCCCCAAAAAATTTTACTCCAGTTGATATAGAAATGGCGTTGTTTGCCTTTACAATACAAGCTAAAAAGAAATGCTTTTAGAACGTGCTATTTTTACCACAATTACAAAGAAACTGGTTTAATTTTTTTGGCGGGCCCGCTGGGATTTGAACCCAGGACTTTCAGCTTAGAAGGCTGACGCGCTTTCTGGTCTTATAAGCATCCATGCTGCGCCACGGGCCCCTGTTTCTGGCAATTAAAAAGGAGAGTTGCAGTGATATATTTTATTCTATGAAAATAGCTGGGCGATACGGTTTTGCCACTCGTGCCCTATTCTTTGGATCGTAACGTTTTCGATCCTCTTCATTATAGAGGCAAATTTCAGCGTTCAATTCTCGCTTTAAGAAGTCTTCTGCTTCTTTAAGCACTTGGCTTTCATCTATAACGCCAACTTGCACCAGTCTCTGCTTTCTTTCTTCTGGCGTGCGGTTGACCTCATCCACAATTTTGCCGACGAATTCTGCTACTTCCTTTGCTCTTGCCTTTAAATCAGAGTCCTTCAGCAAATCTCTGATCAGATCGCCTTGTGCCACTTTTGTTGAAACAGATTTTTTCAGTGCTTTCAGGTAGATTTTCCATTTCCATGGAGAAGCCATATAATAGTATATCTTCTTCGGTTTTATGCCCGTTGCTTTATTAATGCTGAGCGTATCTTCCAGTATGTCCATAATCAATGCTTCTTTTCCCTCAGCTATAACGTCCACTTTTGATTCATCAGGTGTGGGCCAAGAGCTACTAGCGACAAAGCTTTTTTCGCCTAGAATTTCCCATAACTCTTCACACGTGTGAGGCGCCACTGGAGCTAACATTCGTATTTGAGCATCTATGACTTCTCTAAACACGTAGGCTACGGTGTCTTTTCTCTTCGTATTCTCTTTTTGGTCTTTTATGCGCCTCTGATACCATTGGAAGTCTTGTTCCAACTCGTATAGGACGCTGTGAATGGCTTTGCGTACAGCCAATTTGTCCATGCCTTCTGTTGCCTTTTTGATATGTTCTTGCAGTCGACTCAGCATCCACCTGTCTATGGCTGTTAACGATTTTGGCGAAATTTTTCCTTTCTTCTTGTTTTTGGCGATTTCGGTGACGAACTTGTATAGACGCTCCAGTCTGTCGCGCATGGATTTCGCTATAGTCTGGTTGAATTCTGAATCTTGAAGCAGTTCAGCGGTTGCGAGGACGCTTAGCCTTATTGGGTCTGCTCCAAACATAGCAAGGCCTTCGCGTAGAGGAATTATGTTTCCGAAGGATTTGCTCATTTTTGTCCCTTCCATCATTACATGACCGTTGGTCACAATTTGGCGAGGCCATAAGTTTTCTGGGAATATTGCAGTGTGGTTGAATATCATGAAAGTTAGGTGATTGGGGATCAGTTCATGTGCTGAGTGCCGACTGTCCAGCGGGTAAAAGTATAGGAATTCATTGCGCATTGCCTTCAGTATTTTAGCATCCAAATTGGCTTTTCTGGCAATTTCAGCAACGTTTCCCTTTCCGAGGAAAACGTAATCAAAAACGTCATTCGTTAACTGAGTTGACTGGATTTTGTATTCTTTAATGTGCCTAACTATAGTGTAGTAAGCCATGTAAATAGTGGAGTCCGATAGAGATTCAATAATCCATTCTTGATCCCATGGAAGCCTAGTGCCCATGCCAGATTTTCTAGCGCATGCTTTTTCGTGCAGCCAATCTATCACATAGTTATATTCTGAACGCATTTCTTCTGGCAATATTTCCATTTTGTCTAGGCTTTTGTGGACTAGGGATTTCCACTCCGGCTTTCCATAATCAATGAACCATTGATCTTCAAAGATTTTTACGATGCACTCTGTTCCGCAACGACAGAGGACTGGTCTGTTGAGCAATTCGTACATGGTTGTGGCTTTGCTTTCTTTGACGAGGTCTTGCTTAACTTTGTCTTTTGCTTCAGCCACGGATAAACCGAAGTATTTGCCAGTGTTTTGTTTCATTTTACCGTTGTGAAACTCGTGGCGATAGACCTCTTTTGTTGCGTCTTCCAGTTTTAGATCTGCTTGGTCTTGGATTTGCATTTTCTTTACCACATCAGCTGCTGGAATCTCCGAATAGCCTGGCACCTCGATAAGAGAGATTGGCTTGACGGAGTTTATGTCTTCAGATGTTAAGCCGTACTCCTCCAATTTTGAGGGTGTCTTCTTAATGTTTTCTAGAGCAACGTAATCGTAGGGTGCATGTCCTGGTACGGACATTACGACTCCTGTTGCGTTTTTTGGGTCAACGAAATCTGCTGGTAGAATTGGGATTTTGGTTTTTGTAACTGAGTTTTCAATGTACTTTCCTATTAGCTGTTTTCCTTCGAAAGTTTCTAAAATTGTGACTTTTCGTTTTTGGTGGCGCAGTTTGTCTACGCTTTCTTGGCTGATTATCCATTGTTCGCCGTCAACATCTGCTTTCACGTATTTAGTCTGAGGATTTACCCATATGTTCGTTACGCCGAATATTGTTTCTGGGCGCAGAGTGGCTGTTGGAAAAACCAAATCACCTTGTTTGAATTTTATAAGCGTGAACTCGCCTATTTCAGGTTCCACATCTCCTTTGGTGTCGTGTTGACCTACCGGGTTTCCATCCTTGGGACACCAGCCTACTGGGTGGCTTCCGCGTTTTATGTATCCTGCTTGGTGGAGTTTTTGGAATTGCCATTCTATAAAGCGGTTGTAGTGTGAGTCTATTGTGGTGAATTCGCGTCTCCAGTCGATAGAGTAGCCTATTTCCTTCATTCCGCCTTTGATTTCTTGATGAAAATATCGAGCCATTGCGAGTGGGTCGGTGAATTCGCGTAGCTTTTCTTTTGGGATTTTGTAGACGTTGATGAAGTCGTCAATCAAGTCTGTGTCATTTTCTGCGAGGCGTTTTGACATAGCTAAGACAGGCGTGCCAGTGTAGTGAAACGCCATAGGCAGAAGCACGTTGTAGCCGCGCATTCGCATGTATCTTGCGTGCACATCAGCCAAAGTGTAGGTTCTTGCGTGTCCGATGTGTTGTGGAGAATTTGGGTATGGATAAGCAACGGTAATGAAGCATTTTGGTTTTGTAGGGTCTGGGTCTGCCTCGAAGATTTTTGCGTTTTCCCAGTTTTTCTGCCATTTTTCTTCGATTTTTCTTAAAAATTCCATAAAGGTTTCTGAATTGGTCTGAGTGGTATTAAAGGTTTTGTTTTCACGAGTTGAGAACACAGTCCCTCATTTTAAGCACCACTAAACTAGTCTATGCAAACTTGCTTTAAACCTTTACTCCAAGTTAAAACTTGGTTGCGCCCTACCCCGTTTTTCAGCAAGATGGTTTTACGAAGGCTTATTAAGAGTATTGAAAACTAACCGTTGGGGAAATCTATGTCAAAAAGGAAAAGTTGGTCTGAAAAGTTGAAAAACAGCAAAGGTCTGCCGAAAGTGGAAAAAATTACTGATAAAATGAGCAAAAGATGGGGTTCAGGCACGGTGGTTACTCCAGCACCTATGGACGTTAATGAAATCATGAGAAGAGTTCCCAAAGGAAAACTCGTTACCATAAATGATATTCGTGCTGCTCTTGCTAAGAAACATGGAGCAACGATTGGTTGCCCTATAACCACGGGCATTTTTGCTTGGGTTGCAGCTAACGCTGCTGAAGAACAGAGACAAAAAGGTGAGAAGGACATTATTCCTTACTGGCGTACTCTGAAGACTGGCGGAGTGATAAACGAGAAATATCCCGGTGGAGCTGAAAATCAGAAGAAACTTTTAGAAAGAGAAGGACACAAAATAGTTCAGAAAGGCAAAAAATATGTTGTTGTCGATTACGAGAAATCATTGGCAAAAATATAGCACAAATCTCGAGCGCATTTCAGCATGTGCCTATTTTTTCTCCCACTTTGTAGTAGAATACTTCTTGGCCTATCCGTTTATATAATACGCCATCATCCCAATTATAGCCTTCGCTAATATGAGTCGCTAGCACTTCACCTATGAACCAAATGTGGTCGCCTACTTCTACTTCTTTTACAACCTTGCATTCGATGCTGCCAGGGCTTTCTTTGATAAGTGGTGCATTCACTTTAACTCCTTTTTCAGGCGTAAGCTTCGCCAGCTTAAACTTGTCCACTTCCCGACCTGATTTTTCCCCGCAGATTTCAACAGCCTCGATAAGTTTCTCATCAACTACATTAACCACGTATTCTCCGCTTTGGCGAATCAAGTCATAGGAGTATCTAGAAGGAGTTATGCCCACACCAATTAATGTTGGTTCTCCAGAAAAGAAAGCAAACATGCCGATAGTTATGATGTTCTTTTTCCCTCAATATTCAGCTGAAACTAAATAAACAGGTCTGATAGGTAACTTCCTTAATCCTTCAGAAACAGGGACTTCTTTTTTCATTTGTAACAAACACCTAACGATAAGATTGACCACTCATTTAATATTAATCTAATCCTAATTGGTGGAGTGTAGATGGTGAATGCCCTACTATGTTTATATAATTCTGTGTAAGGGTGGCAGTTTCTACACAGGATATGCTAAAGATTTGGACTCTCGAATGAGGCTTCACATGAATGGAAGAGGCGCTAGATACACTAAGATGTATAGACCGAGGAAGCTTGTCTACGTTGAGGAATTCGACTCCAGATCAGAAGCTATGAGAAAGGAGAAAAGAGTTAAAAGGCTGAATCATCGGCAGAAACTCGAACTGATAAAATCTCAGACCAAAATAAAATGCAAGGGATAGGAAACGACTACTGTGCTTCAGCGCAGATGTAATTCTTGTTTTGTAGTTCCAGTGGGCATCCGCCTCCGCAGATTTGCAGTTGTGGGCAATCTTTGCATTTCGGCTCCACGTATTCTCTATTTCTTATTTGCACTGCAAGCGGATGGTTCCAGATTTTTTGCCAGTCATCTTTGAGGATGTTGCCAAGGCTTTCAAAGTAGCTTTGGCATGGGTAAACGTCCCCGTTTGGACCCACGCACATGTTGATCATGGCTGCTGTGCATGATTTAACGCCTAAGCCTAGTTTAACAGGGTCGAAGTGGCAATATTGGGTTGGTGTATACCATAGGAACTTTAATTCTAGTTGATTGGCCTTGTCACAAATTTTGGGCAAGATATCACTCAATGTCTCAAGTGGTAAGGCGAATTTTTCACTTATTTTGTTTGCTTTTCCTGAGTAGATTAGGCTGTTACATCCGAAGGCTGCGACTCCAATTTCTTTGAGAAAGTCTATGGTTTCCAAGAAGTCTGCGGCATTATATTTGCTGAGAGTGGTGTTTGTAGTGACGTATATGTGCGTCTTAACGGCATTTTTGATTCCAGTAACAGTTTCATTCCAACTTCCTTTGGCTGCCGTCATTAAATCATGAGTTTCAGGCTTATAGGATTCAAGGGTCACCTGAACAAAGTCTAATCCAGCCTTTTCAAGAGTTTCAACATAAGTCTTGTCTTTTAGTTTTCTGCCATTGGTAATAAGCCCTGTGACCATCCCATTATTCTGGGCGTAAAGCAGTAGTTCTGGCAGGTCTTCTCGCAGGGTCGGTTCGCCTCCAGTGAAGGTTAAGATGAATACACCGATTTGTTTTAGGCGGTCAATGACTTCTTTCCATTGTTCTGTGCTGAGCTCGGAAGTTTCGTGTGGTCCGCCAGCATAGCAGTGAACACAGTTGTTTTGACATCTGAAAGTAAGCGCCATATCCATGCGCAGAGGTGCTGAATACTGTTGGGTGAAGGGTTCCACGCTTTTTACGTCCAAAAAGGATATAGGACAAACTTTCTCAGTCTGCGCCAAAGTGCTGATCGTGTAAACGAGCTTTTCATAGTCGCTCTTAGCGGTTTTCAAGTTTACTCTGTACATGCGGCGAATCTTTTTCAAGACAGCATCTTCCGATATTCCCTGCATGAAAAAGTAAGCATAAGTCGTAGCTGTCTCGTTGAGATAGAGGACAGTGTTGGCGTTGATGACCATGACACCTTTTCTGTCCGGTTCGACGCGAAGCTGAAGCGCTAAACCAGCAAACTTGTCTCTTCCCCTGTAAGTGTAGCGACCGTGAGGAATCTGGGGCTGACGTAAGATTTTGCGTAAGAAACTCATGATCAGCCTACCCCTCCACTCGCACAAGCACAAGCGCATGATACGCATGCACAGACACAAGCGCATGAAGCACATGCACAAACGCAACTGGCGTCGTGGTGAGCAGGTTCAGTTGAAGATTTTGTAGTAGGCATTGGAATGATTGCGTTGGCGAATTTTTCAAGGTTAGCTACGATATTATTTGAAGTTTTTTCCACAGCAGTTGCAATATTATTTGCGAAATCAGCGCCTGGGATTGTTGGTGGCTTCGCCGCTTGACTGGGAGCTTCCACGTTTGGTTTGTATGTGGGATTGGGATTGTAGTGGCGATAGCCATACCAGTACCACAGCCAAAATGGACTTGGCTCAAAGGCTCTGTCGTGGAATGCTGTTTGTGTGCGTGATTGATAATCTGGATCGAGTAAGAGCCACAATAACTGTTCATCATAAGCCTTTGAGGCTAATTCAGGGGTGCCTGCCTGTTCCACTTGTTCCCAAGCCTTTGACACGATTTTTCTGTAGTAGTCGATTGTGTCGCGTCTGCAGTATCCATGCAGTTTTTCTTCGACATTGTTTCTGAGGAGCATTATTGTTTGCGCTAGTTTTTCTTCGTCAAGAGTCCCATTTTCTTTTATTGCTTCGAGAAAGTCGATTTCATAGTATCGGAGAGGTGTTTCCCTTGCTCCAGTTTTGTCTTGAAATTGTTGCATGATTTTCAGTTTGATGGGATTTGTGGACTCAACCCATACAGCTCTCTTTTGTAGGAGGCTGTAAAGTATTTCTGTGACTATTTTTGTTGGCTTCATGTCCAAGAGGTAAGAAGCTTCAACTGCTGTTAACCCGCGTCTTATTCCGAGTGTTTCCATGCTGATCTTAGGTATCAAGTAAGGCTTCTTGCGAGCGACGTAGATAACAGCGCCTATTCCGCAGAAGAAAACTCCAAGTATAAAGAGTGCAAATCCGTATTGCTGGAAAAACGCAACTATGCCAGTTGGTTTTGTATCATAATGCTGCACGTATTCTTTTGGAAAAGAAACTCCAACAGGATATTGCTCATCTTGCAAAAGGTCTTGCTTTTCCCAATAAATTGCTAACCTGTCACCTTCATACAACGTATTATTCCAGTCCACTGAAGTTTTCACCTCATCTTCAGTAACATTAGACGGCAACACAATCAAAATGCGAAGATCTTCTATCCTTGCTTCTGGCCACCATGTTGGGATGAACTGCATGCCGACATTGCCAGGGTTTTGTGTGTCTTCCCATATCATGTGAGCAACGTTTGTCATGAGGGTGAACCAAATGGTGTGTCCTTCAGTCAATGGTGTGTAAAGATTGACGCGCACTTTGTAATCACTTCCAGAACTCGCGTCAGTAGCTACAAGTGGGTTGCCGTATTGGTCAGTGGCGTTTCCTATTGTGAAGTCTCTTTGAGGTTGACCAATTAATACATAATTTATGTCCAAGCCCGACTCAAGTGTTATGCTTATATTGTAAAATAGATCGATTGTTCCATCTTGAGGATTTATCCATATTTTCACCCATTCTTGATCAAGATGATACGTTCGCTGTGCTGAGGCAGCGCTTACAAATGTCATTAAAACGAATAGAGCAAGTAATGCGGATAGCAAAAGATGCCTTTTCACCATTTTGGTTCCTCGGTTACCTCAAACGTCTGTCCGCAGTATGGGCACGTGGCGTATGGCACGCCCGACACAATTTTGATTTTGTTTGCATCTACGGATCCTGAACAATTGGGGCATTTGAGCGCAACTGCCTTCATTTCTCCTGAGAATTCTACTTTTTGGATTATTGTTTTTGGTTGTCTACTGATGTAGTAGGCTATTCCGAAACCAACAATGAATAGGGAAGTAGCAACAATCAATCTGGTTGATGTATAAGCGACACTGGCTGCAATAGCAAATATGATACCGAAGAAGAAAAGAACCGCAACCGCAATCGCGCCCAACACTGTTATGATTTTCACAAATATGTGCTGTGCAACATCTCACAATTTAACCTTGCCGTTCCTTTGGGAAAAAGCTCTCTGGGGTTTTACATGTTCGTTTGGCTCCTCGAACAACCAATAGGCTAGACCCCCCTATCGTTTTTTCAGTTCCTTACTTTCAGCTGGTATCTTAATGTTTGTTCAGCTTTCTTGATTGCTTCTGAGAGCTTGTTTACTTCTGTTCCTCCGCCCTGTGCGAAGTTTGGTTTTCCTCCGCCTCCGCCGCCTACGATTGCTGATGCTTCTCTAACTATTTCGTTAGCATCTGCGCCTTTTTCAAGCGCTGTCTTTCCAGCCATAACCATTATTCTAGCGTTTTTTCCGTCTGCCCCATAAAATATTGTGACCGTTGCCTCGTCTCTTTTGATTATTTCGTTTGCTGTTTGAACCATACGATCAACATCAATTGACTCTTCAAAATCACGCGTCACTACTTTGATACCAGTGATTTCCCTTGTTTTTGCTACCGCAACTTTTTCATGCAGTTTTAAGCTATCTTTTATAGCTATTTCCTTAACGAGTTTCCTCTTTTCAGCGTTCGCTTCCTTCAATTCCTTAACGAGCTTCTCCGCCGTCTTGTCAAGTTTCTCCAACGGAGCATTCAAAATCTCTGAAACTTTCAACAGCAACTGTTCACTTTTCTGCACAGCTTTCAAGGCTGGAATTCCAACAGAATAAACAAGCCTTTCCACTCCATCTTGAACCCTTTCTGAATGAATAATTTTGATAAAACCGATTTCGCCCGTGCTTTTCAAGTGCGTCCCAGCACATGCTTCAACATCCCATTCTCCTGTTTTTACAACTCGAATTTCTTTGCCTGGAACAGCACCGCCTTGATACAGTCTAAAACCGTAGTGGCTTTCCGCTTCGTTCCGTGGCATCCAAGTAGTTTCAACTTGCATATTTTGCAGAATCGCCTGATTCGCCAACTCTTCAATCTTGTATATTTCTTCCAGTGTTAGTCTACGGTAATGTGAAATATCAAGCCTAGAGCTTTCAACGCCCTTCTGTGTTCCAAACTGCCAAACATGCTGCCCAAGGACATGTCTCGCCGCCCCATTAATAAGGTGAGTTGCTGTATGTGCTTTCATGAGGCTATATCGCTTCTCCCAGTCAATCGCTCCCTTGACGATGCTGTCTTCTTTCGGAAGAACAGGCACTTTCATCTTGTGAACTATTACCCTGCCGACTTTTTGAACGTCAACAACCTCAATTTTGTTTCCGTTGAATATGATGTGACCGTTGTCTGCTGGTTGTCCTCCGCCTTCTGGATAGAAACACGTTTTGTCTAGGACAACGAATTCTTCGTCTATTACTTTGAGAACTTTCGCCTCAAATTCCTTCATGTATTGATCTTGGTAGTATAGCTGTTCTGTTGCAGGAAGGTTTGAAACTGCTGTCTCCAACCACTCTTCTGGCTTAACCTCTTCCTCCACTGGTTTACCTGTTTGCATGTGCCTTTCAGCTATTAGAGCGTAGAAGTTCTCTGGAATTTCCGCTTTCATGTCATCTTCTTCCGCAACTTGCTTAACAATTTCAGGTGGAAGCCCATGAGAATCATAAAGCTCTGTCAACGTTTCTATCGGGATTTCTTGAATATTTTTTGCTTTCAGTTCGCCAGAGATTCGTTTTACCAGCCCCTTGCCCCTTTTGATTGTTTCTTGGAATTTTTCTTCTTCAACTGAAAGCATTTCCGTTATTTCGTTTCGCATTTCCTTAAGGTGCGGGTAGTCTTTAGACCAGAAGTCTATTTGCATGTCCATGATGTCATATAGCCTGTCTGAAATGTCAAGCATTTTTAGTAGCCTGTAGATTCTGCGGAAAAGAAGTCTTGCCAAGTATCCTTCCTGTATGTTTGATGGAACTACGCCTTCAGAAAGTATGAAGCTTAAGCATTTAGTGTGGTCTGCAACCGCGAAAACATTCTCTATTGGAAGCAAAAACTCGTCCAACTTGTCTGTTTCTATTCCAACAATTTCCGCAATTTTCTTTCGAGCTTCAAATCTACTCACCGTTTTGTCCAAGCTTATTAAGCCTGAAACTTTCGCCACTTTTGTCAGTAAATCATTGTCAATTTTGTTTATCCTTGCCATTTCAAAAATCTTGTAAAGTAAGTTGCCGTAAATAGCGTGAAAACCACTCGGTACACCTTGAGAAAGCCATGCATATCTATCTATACCGTAACCAGTGTCCACTGTTCGTATTGGCAATTTAACAAATTCGTTGTTAACAACCTTATACTGCATGAAAACGAGCGTAGCGACCTCTAACCCTCGAATGATACATTCAACGCATGGACCAGCATTCCCGCCGCCCGACCAGACTTCCTCTTTATAAGTCACTTCTTCAGACTTTACGCCCAAATCCTTAGTAACGAATTCATGATGATGCCTTACGGTCTGATCTTTCCAGTAAACCTCCTTATCTGGATAGTTAAACGCATGATGTCCGCCCATCTCAAAAATCGTCATGTACTTCCCAAAAGTCGGACCAGTGTTAGCTATGTCTGTCATGCGGATGCATGGTTGAACTATAACAAGCGGGTTCGCAGGCGGCGGAGCAATTCCCTCAGTCACATATGGCTGAAAGTCAATAATGCTTGCATGAGTTAAATAAATGTCGTCTCTCCACCTTGCCACCACGGGATAGGGCTTTATGCGCGCGTGCCCACGTTTTTCGAAAAAAGATAGAAAAGCCTCACGCATCTCACGTAAACTATAACTTTTCTTTGTTGGCGGATTATCTATGAAAGTGTAAGAGGCGCAACCTTCCGCTCTTGCTTCTCCACAAGTTTCTTGGCTTAGATTCTGCGTCCAAAAATATTGTCCACATTTTGGACATAGCTTCCTAACGTAGCCCATTTCTTTAAAGAACGGAAGCTTGTATTCTTCTTCTGGAAACTTGTTCAATCTTTAAACGCTCCAGTAATAGTATAATTCTGATTTTTCAAAGGATTAATGAGCTACACAAATTTAAACTATTTTGCTATCCAAGCTTGAACCCGAGCAGAAACCGACAATAAAGCCGCCTATTGCGCCCATGCCTAATTGATAAATAAGCGGAGATAGAATTTCGCTCACCTAGAACCTTCTTTTTTTGCATACGCTATCATAAGTTTGATTTAAATGTGTTCTGCTAATAAGATACGAGGCATGCGCACAAGGAGGAGGTGAAAACCACGGACATAGTAGACATATACATACTGAATCTTATACTTACCCTAGGCATGTTTACTGTTTTGATTTTCAGAGCTTGGATTGAACTGAGGAATTATCGTATGATTTGGAAAGAGTTAGAATGGCGACAGTTGTATCAAAGTATGGGGCGTGTGCTCAAAGCAGAGAAAGACCTATTTTCAAAGGTGGAGGGCGGCGACGAACTGTATCAAATGTTATGCGAAATTTTCAAAGTGAACGAAGGAAAAGCCTAGGGAAAATGCCAATTTTTAATTAATCCTTCAGCTTTTGCGTGGTGCTTCTCCATTCCATAACGCCTAAAAGGCTTAGTTAAGTGCCTCTGAGACCTTGTAGCAGTTATGTAAAGCCCTGTTCTTATATCACGTTTAATTTTAACCTCAACTTTTCCAAGGTTCACATATCTTGAACCGCATTTCTCACATCTGAAACCCTTATCCTTTCCCATGGACTTCAGTCGTTTGTCGCATTTTGGGCAAATCGGATTTTGATATGCGATTTTCGGTGCGAGCTTTAACAAGCGAATTTTTTCGAGGTTTATTGTTAAAGGGTTATTCTGCGATGGCTTGCGGACACCACCGTAAACTTCTACACAATCCCCAACAATTAGTTTCCTTGAAAAACTGCGAAGAGTGCCAGTTGGTTCATAAGCTGCGCAGTCAACTTGTCCGCTTTCATCCTTAATTGAGAAAATCACATGTCTCCTCGGAATTATCTTTGGATTTGCTGAAACTGTTCCTCTTGTAATAACGGGATGATGCGGTATTATTTGGTTTAGTTTGTCAACTCGCTTCAGATGTGCGTCTGTTCCTTGATTTGTGCGAAAAATGACCCATCTTTCTACAGGCTCAAGGGGCTTAACCATTTCAAATGCTTGTTTCACAATTTCTGGAGTTTCTCCTCTGATGCCGAGAAGAATGGGGTCTGGTCCTCGCGGCGTAATAATGACTCTGCCTTTTTCCAAGTCGACATTGTTGAAGGTGTAGGGTTCTGTTGCCTTATCCATTTTAAAGATTGAGGCTTCGTCTACTTTCCTCTTTAGGCCATAATTTTCTGGAACGCGGTATGCAAGAATTTCATATGTATGGTCTTTCTGAAGGGTTTCGCCGACAGCTGCTAAACCTCCAATGATTCCTCTGCCATTTTTGAAACCTACAGCCTCAGCCTCAAACTTTTTTAGAAGTTTTAGCGCCTCTTTTAGGCTTACAATTCCAGTTATGGCGTTTTTGGCAAAAATTTTGACTTCTTTTGGAATGTTTGCTCTTTTGAAGAAGACTATGCCTGGGTCTGTTCCTCTAAACTCTAGGTCTGAATGTTCTTCCACTATACCTATGCCAGTTTCTTTGATTTTCTTTTCGGAGTTTTCATCGTATTGTATTCTTATGCATAGTGCTCCGTTTCCTCTCGTTTTCCATGGTACGTTAGGATTTAGCCTAATCAAGTTTGGGTAGTCGATGAATTCTGCTCTTAGTTTTTGCAGTTTTTCTACGAGTAAAGCGGCAACGTATGTTGTGCATCCTTTTCTTGTTGAATCTGTGTCGTCTAGTCCTATGTGCATGGTTTTATTGGTCATTTATGGCAGCCCATTCTCCAGTGAATTAGAGATTAGAATGCGAACGGTAAAAGGATTATTTAGTATGAATAAAAAAGAGGAAGTTTTTGCTATTTTGACTCTTCCACAACTATCATTGTTAATGTTGACCTAACTTTGTCAAGCCTTCTAATTTTCCATGTTACGGTTTCCTTGAGTTTATCCATTGTGTCTGCCTGAACCTTTGCCACTATGTCATAGACGCCGTATACAGCAAAGGTCGACGACGAGTCGATTCCCTCAACTTTCTTCAGGTCTTTTAGGACTTCTGCTTCTGAGCCTATTTCTGTGTTTATCAACACGAATGCTGTTGGCATTTAAATCTCCTCGCAGTAATGTTTGCCTCTATGCATTAAAATACTTTGCTACACCTTTAAAAGATTAGTCGATAAGCCAACTTCCCTAAGACTGAGGTGCTTCTTCTAGAGGCGGCATGGATATGCTTATCTTCTTTTCTGGGCATTAAGCTATTGAGGCTTTAAACATGCTAGAAAAAGAAGAAGCGAAAGCTTCCATTACAAGCCGTGAAATGCACGCTTTAGAATTGAATGCTGAATATTTTGGAGTTTCCCAGCCCCAGCTCATGGAAAATGCAGGGCACAACGTAGCCTCAGAGATAGCATCAAGATTCAGATCAGACAAATCCATTGTTATTTTCTGCGGGTTAGGCGGAAATGGAGGCGACGGCTTTGTCGCTGCACGGCATCTCTCGTCAATGGGTTTTAAAGTCACAGTTATCCTTGCTGGAAAGGCTAAGGAAATCTCTCATAACGTAGCTTTAGAAAATTGGAATGCTCTGCAATTTTTGAAAGAAAGCGTCTCCATCCATGAGGTGTATGACAGCTCGCTCATACCCGATGTAACTGCGGAAGTAGTTGTTGACGCACTGCTTGGAACAGGAACAAAAGGAAAGCTGAAGCCGCCAATCTCCCAGTTAGTTGAAAAAATCAACAGGCTAAATGCCTTTCGAGTAGCTGTTGACGTACCAACAGGAGTAGATTCTGACACTGGAGAGATATTAGGCACAGCTGTAAAAGCCAACCTAACAATAACATTTCACAGAACAAAAAAAGGACTGGAAAACGCAAAAGACTACGTAGGCGAACTAATCATAAAAGACATAGGCTTACCCAAAGAATTCGAAAACTATACAGGTCCGGGAGACGTTTCGCTCGTTACAAAACCCCGTCTGTCAGAATCTCATAAAGGCGACTTTGGACGCTTACTAGTTATTGGTGGAAGTGAAATATTCTCTGGCGCTCCCGCCCTTGTGGCTTTCGCTGCGTTGCGCACTGGTGTCGACTTGGCTTATGTTGCTGCCCCAGAGAAAACCGCACACGCCATTTCTTCTATGTCGCCAGATTTGATAACCATAAAACTTGAGGGAAACCATCTAAACATAGGCAACATGCCCGCCTTAAAAGCATACATAGAAGTAGCCAACGCTGTCGCTTTAGGACCAGGTCTCGGCTTGCATATAGAAACCAGAGAAGCAGTCAAAACCGTAATTGAGGCCGTTGAAAACGCTGGCAAACCCTTGCTTTTAGATGCAGATGGCCTGAAAGCTTTTGCAGAGTTTAAAAGAAAACTAAAAGTTCCCTTGGTGCTAACGCCTCACGCTGGAGAATACGCCATACTGACTGGTAAGAAGCTTCCAGAAAACCTAACGCAAAAAGTTTCAGAGGCACAAAAGACAGCGGCAGAGTTGGACGCAGTAATGCTGTTAAAGGGACCCGTCGACATAATCTCCGACGCAAAAAGGTTCAAGCTAAACTTTACAGGCAATCCTGGCATGACTGTCGGCGGAACAGGAGACGTGTTATCTGGAATAGTTGGAGCCTTTCTAGCCCAGCAAAATGATCCCCTTGAAGCTGCAGTTGCTGGAGCCTTTGTTAATGGCGCCGCTGGAGATTTCGTTTTTGAAGAGAAAGGCTACCACATGGTTTCCACAGATCTTATCGATTGGATTCCCTGTGTTTTAAGTGATCCAATGAGCCACCTGAAGGTGCGAAAAACGGGTGCAACAACCAGTTAGAATCATTGTCTACCATGCAGGGCAATGCGACCCTAAAAAATGCACAGCCTTAAAACTCAAACGTCATGGACTAATTCGCCTAGTGCGTCAAATGAAGTTTCTGCCAAAAAGAGCTGTTGTGCTTAACCCCCTCTCAGAGATTGCATTTTCTCCAGCCGACAGAAAGCGTATTGAAAATTTTGGATTGGTTGCGTTGGATTTCAGTTGGAAACACGCTGAAAAGACTTTGCTTAAAAATGTCAGAGGAACATCAAGGTGCCTGCCCTATTTGATTGCTGGAAACCCTGTTAATTTCGGAAATCCCACTAAGCTCAGCACAGTTGAAGCCTTAGCCGCAGCTCTATACATTGCTGGGTTTAAAGAGGAAGCCTTTCGAGTGCTTTCCATTTTCACGTGGGGTCACACATTCACAGAGATAAACAAGGAAAGACTGGAAAACTATGCAAACGCAAAAAACAGCACGGAAATAATAAAACTACAAGGACGCTTCATCGCGAATATGAAAGCGCAATAACAGTGGATGGGAATGTCGTCTGAAGATTTGTGGGAATATCTTGAGAAGTGAATGAGATGGAAGCAATCACAGATTTCTACTTGTTTCTGATGTCGGTGATTGTCATATCATTATCGGGAGTGATGACTCCTGGCCCGTTATTTGCCGTGACAATTGCAAAAGGGTTTAGAAACAAGATTGCAGGAGTCCTAATTTCTTTCGGACATGGAGTAATAGAATTCCCTCTCATGTTTTTCATTTATTTCGGGTTTGCCCAGCTTTTAGCTTCAAGCGTTGCCCAAAAAGGCATAGGATTGTTGGGTGGCTTAATAATGATATACCTGGGTTTTCAAATGCTTAAGACTAAAAACAAGACAGGCGGAGAATACGAAAATTCTAGACATGGTTCACTTGTTGCAGGAATCCTCGCAACCGGTGCTAATCCATATTTCCTTTTGTGGTGGGCAACAATCGGCGCTATCTTGATTAGGAATGCCGCTATTTTTGGGTTCATTGGCGTTTTAGTCTTCGCTGTAACCCATTGGCTATGTGACCTTCTCTGGAACACATTCGTAACACTAACGGTTTTCAAATCAAGACGTTTCTGGACTAGAAGAGTGCAGAAAATAGTATTCGGCTTTTGCTTTGCAGTTTTGGTAGGGTTCGGAGTATGGTTTATTATCTCAGCATTACTCTAAAGTGTCAAATTCGCTTTGTCTCCTTAAACGCTTAAAAAGTCAAATTTTACAAGAAAAAATGTAGAGAACTGATAAGAAATGGCTGATGACGAATTCCAAGTTGGTAAAGCAAAAGTCTGCCTGGTTCAAGGAGACATAACAGACATGGATACGGATGCCATAGTGAACGCGGCGAATCCAACGCTCATGGGAGGCGGAGGCGTTGACGGGGCAATCCATCGCAGAGGCGGACTGAAAATACTTGAAGAGTGCAAGAGGATAAGGTCTGTAGAATGGCCAGATGGATTACTAACAGGAAAGGCTGTTATCACTTCAGGAGGCAATTTAAAGGTCAGATACATCATCCACACTGTCGGACCTGTTTGGCGTGGTGGCACTCGGGGCGAACCAGAACTTTTGGCAGAAGCCTACAGTAATTCATTACGATTGGCTGTGCATAAAGGATTGAAAATTGTTTCGTTTCCCTCAATAAGCACTGGTGCATACGGGTATCCTATTGAGAAGGCAAGCCGAATAGCCTTAACGGCGGTAAAGGAGTTTCTGGAGATGGAAGACAAACTCGATAAGATCATTTTTGTTTTATTTACGAGGCATGACTTTGAAATCTACGGAGAAGCAGCAAAAGGAATACTGTTTTAGTAACTACTTAGCGCGCGCTTTATCAAAATCCCGCCAAAACCATATGTATTTAAGCCTCATCAACCTCAAAAACGATACTAGCCAACTCAAATGACGAGAGGTTCCATAGCTTCTCTTTTTCTTAACTTCTTCAAATTCTATTTCACCGATATCTGCACCTCGTTTCCACGCCCAATATAAGAGTTCTATATGTATAGCATCCCATCTACTTTTTACATGTTTCCAAGGAATTTTTTTCAGAGAAGCACTTTTCCAAGCAACAAAGCCACAAGTTGGATTGTAAACATCATTAAAGAGAAAGAATCTTACAAGCCGATTAGAAAATTTCCTTGAAAAAGTCCATCCTCCCTGTTCATGACCAACGCAAACATCATTTCTTTGCAATTCTTGCAATAAATCATCTATTGCTTTTATTGGATGGTCAACATCCATAGTTACAACAGTATCGCATCCGAAAGTGAACAATGCTAGATGAATGCCTTCTATAAGACTTTTTCCATATCCTAGCTTCTTTGTATGCAACGGAACGATAGCATTTTCTTTTCTTGCATTTTCTGCACTAATCATATCATCAGCAATTACAATAACAACAGAATCCTTGTATTTTCTGTAAAGTTCGCTAACAGTTTGACCTATTTTCGCTTCTTTGTAAACAGGGATAACAAACCCTGTCTTCATTTGCCGAACCTCCTATCTCTTTTCCCATATTGTTCCAATAGCTCAATAAACTGCTCATATGTAAAATCTTCTGGATATTCATTTATAAAGAACAATTCTGCTTCCCCTATGTACCAAAGCATAAATTTGCTAAGTCTCTGTTCGCCTCCAGTTCGTATCATCATGTCAATAGGCAAAGCATCTGGAAAATAGAGACATTCTAAGAAATCTTCTTTTGACGGGCTAGGATGTTTTGCCTTTGCAGTTTCAAATGCGTCTAAAATTTCCATATTTCCATCATAAGCCAGTGGAATGAAGAATGTGCAACCGTCATAGTCTTCAGTTAATTTCATCAAGTCGTTCATTGCATCTTTCAAGTCTTCAGGAATAAGCCAGTGGCTTCCACCAAATTTCACTTGAACCTTTCTTTCATGTAGCTTAGAATTCCGCTTGATTTTGAAGATTTCTTGAAGAAAGGCATTATAGATTTCGTCTATTTCTTCTTTAGGTCTTTTTAACACGTTGTTGGCGGTTAATGCGTAAATTGTAAGCTGTTCAAAAGGCTTAGTCTTATATTCCTTCTCAAACTTCTCACTCCAATCAAACAGTATTTCTTCAACTTTGCCTATCCCATAATAAATAGCGTCTTTCCTTGCAATGCCATGTTTATCAGACCACCTTCTATTCCCATCAAGGATTATGGCCAAGTGCTTTGGAAGCTTCATTTTCTTATCCTCTTCAAACTTAACAGCCCGAACACATCTACAAAGCTGTTGTTTATCATATCTAAAATTCCAAATGTAACGAGTTTGGAAGCCACTATGTTTGGGAATGTGCCAATAAGCGTCAACTCAAATATTCCCAAACCAGTGACTGTGACTGGAACAAGCCTTACAAGAGTCAAAAGAGGGTGCAACATAAACCATGTGAAGAAACTCATGTTTATTCCAACAGCATAGCCTAAAATCCACCATTCAAATCCTCTAAGCACCCATCCCATCAACGGAAACAGACAAAGATAGAACAGATGCCCCTTGAGGCTTTCAAGTGCTGTTTTGAATTGCGTGTAATAAGGCATAATAATTTTCCCTGCATATGGAATCTTTCTGACATATCGTATGCTTCTTGGATTAAAGATTAACACGAAGAAGATTCCACCTGCTAGAATTACCGCAACGGCAAATAGCAAAAGCAACGGATTAATACCTAAACCAAAGAAACCAAAGAAATACAATGCTGAAATTATGCCTAATCCAGCTTTCACCATAACGTCAACGACTATCAAAGCAGATACAGTCCCGATATTTCCAGCAAGCGCAGATTTAAAAGGCAACGATGCAGACAAATATGCTGTTCTTCCTACACTGAAGTCGCTTCCCAACATTCCGAATAAATGAGCTAACCACCCATCTTTCCAACTTGTCTCTACACCACTCTTCTTCATTGCCCAAGACAACCGATACCCCATAATCACAGATTGAATCACGTAAGGAATATCGCTTGCAAAGAACAGTGGAATGCTAACAAGAGTTAACGCTGATAGAAAGTCTTGAAAGTTTATGACTTGCCAGAATATCAAACCTAAAATTACTATACTTACAAGAATACTTAACAAGAATCGCTTATTCAACATTTCACCCAATTCTTGCTTTGTTTCTATGCCACATGCAGTAACCCAAGTTTCCAAATTCGGCGATGCTCAACGCAACAATTGTATAAAAAGGAATCCAAGAATATGAAAACATTGGCGTATCTATATCACTAAACGATGCATTTATGAATTGAACGCCGATATCGGCATACAGCGCTACGCTGTTTAGCAGCATAAGGCTCACAATAGTCACAGAAAAGAATTTTTTTAGATTGCCTAGATTATAGAATATCGCAAGTGGAATTGATAAAAATGCAAATCTTGGGTCGAAAAATGCTAGAGAAAATGCAACAGCAGACAAAACAACTTCCTTCTCATGCCCAAAATAGAAAGACAATATCAATAAGAATGTGGCAAACACCTTCGCATTCCCTGCAATCCATAGGAAATGATAACTTTGCGAAACCCACACTGGAGTCTTGTCGTACCAAGAAAGATAGGGAAGTGGCTGAAGTAAGACAATTAACAGAATTGAAACAATAACAAAAATATTTCTATCATTTAGCATGTCATAGAGCATAAATGCTATTATAGGCAACATTAGAAACTGCAATATGTCAAAGACATAGAAAGCAGTTTGATAATCCAACAATAAAAATGGTGACATCATTAACAAAAATTGTGGTGGGTATTTATAAATGCATGGTCTAGGAAGTATAACATAGTCGGTATCTAGAAGTCCAATAGCATATATCATTCCGGGACTGTGATACAACCGCCATGCACCGATATAATAAGCAGAAAAATCTCTTGCTTCAACTTGCACCATATCAGAATATGAAGGAAGAACTATAACGACCAAATGGAAAACTAAAGCACTTACAATGACAGACACTACAATAGCCTTACGCATCAACTCATCCATCCCTAATCAATTCCTCCTTGCTTCGTGGCATATGACCTAAATGATTTGCGCACAAGCGCGCTTCGACAGAAGGAACACTGGAAAGGAAGCATTACTTCTGTATCGCAATGTTCACATTTTGGCATTATTCATCCTAAATTTTAACTGTTCGCATCATCCATAAATCAATTTCTCAAGAATTGTTACTGTCTTTAAGCCCTAGATTTACAACTTCTATAGGTTTCATTCCAGAGTCTTTTGATATTGATATTGCTGGAGCCAATTTCCTAGAAGCATTAGCTATTCTTCATTTCCCAGAAGGCATTGAAGATTCTAGAAACAAAGTTAGAAGAGTCCGTTTTATTAGTTTGGTGTTGTGTTTTCAATTATCAGGGCGTGCGGAGAGTCGAAAGTCATAAATGCCGACTCTGGATAATATGAAATTAAACTGAGTGTGATAAACTTGAAGCATAGAAGGTTGTTGATTGGCAGTATAATCTCAATTCCAATAGGTCTCATATTATGGATGGTTATTGGTCCAGTTATTGCTCTTGCAGGAGTTTCTCAACACTATGAAGGTTTCTGGCCTTTCGGTTCTACGGTTACAGATATAACAGCCACATATTGGATTGGTCTCGCAATTGGCATTATTGGGATTTGTATTTTGGCTTTTGGCATTGTCGGAATTATTCTCGCCTTTGTTCTGGAGTATTTGGACAAGACACAGACCAAGCAGAGTGCTCCCAGGCAATAGCGTGCGCTCTGTTGTTTGGTTTGGTTGATGTTTTGGTTTCCGCGAAAGGAGCGAAGCGACTTGAGCATTGGCTTTGCTAATGATAGAAAAAGGGTTTATTTACGTTCTCTAAATGGCATTATACCGTCTTTTTCTGTTATGTATTCGAATCCGTTTTCTACGGGTTGCAAGGCTTCGTTAAGGTCTTTGGCGGTTTTGCATGCGTAAGCGCACGCTACCATTATTTATTCTGACTAAAAAGAATTAGAAACGTTAGGTCATCTTTCTGACGACTTATCTCAATTCTTGTTATTTGGTTTATTCTTATTAGTTCACTCGAAATTTTCGTTTCGAGATATCTTGCAAGAGAATAATCAACCATTTCATTTTCTTCATAGAGAATAGCACCATTTTTCCATGGTATTGGTACTGATTTCTGAAGTGAAATTGTTTTGTCATCTGGTTGTTCTTTTACGTTCAGGAGTTCAGTCATTCTCTTGGCTAACTTTTCGGTATTTAGCTCAGATTTATCCTTTGTCTGCAGAAAGGTTTTCTTGTCAGCTTTTCTCAGAGTCTTTTTCATAGGGTCGAATCTTTCTATCTTATCTGATTTTCTGGGCTTTCTGTAGTCATTCCATCTGTCTATTGTCAATATGGGTAAACGTTGATCTAGCATGTATAATCTATTTTCAATGTTGATTCCTGTTGCTACGTGGTTTGGAGCACTAGCAAAATAGATCTCTGCATTCGGATATATATTTGACAGCAAACAAGCTGTCATTTTCGCATAATCTCTGCATACACCTAGCCTATTTTCAAGAAGGAAATCCATCGAAATATTTGGCCAAACTACATTCTTCAGACCTCTCGGGACTTCCTTCCATGAGAATTTTCTATTGGAATGAAGAATAGATATCATTGTTGCCAGTATCGTTACAGTACTGCTTGCAAATATCGCAATAAACCACCCTATGTTCTGAATAAACCATACCAACACTATCTGACTATTTAGCACTATCAGAAGAAGAATAATGACAGAAAGCACTACTATAGTTATTGGGATTATCCAGCAAATACACTACAATAGGGTCAACAATAGGGACAATATAGGGTGTCTTTCAGTCCAGAATACTATGTTCCTATCTTGCCATTCTAATATGTTAGTCAAGGTCTCTTTATACGATTCTGCTTTGAGCCTATTTGCTAAACTCTTTACCTTATTGTTTTCAATCTCGTCTGAAGTTGGCCAATATCCTCGAAAAAAATGACCGATTGCGTTCGTGAGAATTTTATAGATGGTTCTGAGTGATTGTTTTATGTCCATTTCATCGTTACTTGACAGCATCTCAGAATTAAACCTTCCTTTCTATATGCTGAGCATGTGCTAGCGCGTGTGTAGTGGTGAAGGTTGGGGGCGAGCGTGATGCGAGCGCGACATAATGATAAAGACGATGCTTAATAGGTACAAATGCGGAAGAGAATGGTCTCCAAAAGAAAAAAGGGAAGGGGATTTTTGGTTCTATTCCTTTGCTTTGTCCCTTGCTTTCACAAAAATGAGTACAGCGATTATTACGAAAACGAAGCCCGTTATGCCTTTAACGTCATTAGGCGAAAGTACTTCGCTAGCTGAGGTGTAGGTTACCAGCATGGCATCGCCAAGCAAGATTGCAGCGAACATTAAGACAAGTAATCCCACTACGACATTATCGATTTTCATGAATAGCTACTTTCGGCGATGTTGCCTTATAATTCTTTGCAGAGGCGCGTTTTAACGTGAGAGTCATCTTCAAGGTTCTTGAGGACTGCAACAACTCGGTTTCTTTTCGTCGTATGTTCATTGAGTTATTTTCGTCGTGTATATGTCGCGCGCGTGTTTGAAGGTTTATGAAAGCAGTGCTTTCGCGAGATACGCAAATGACAATGCTTTGACTTCGCCTTCTCCTAGAACTGTGATGAAGTTTTGTACATCCTCGATATACTCCTTCCATTGTGTTCGGAATAAAGATAGTTGCTCAAAGTATTCGCTATAGTTTTTATGTAGCGCAATTACTACTCCTGTCATACCTAATCCTTCTCCATAAGCGACATAGATTGCGAAGGGAACAGTTGCCGCATACTGCTTAACCTTTTCAGCTAGTTCTTCAGAACGAATGTCTGGGCGCATCTTAAGAAAGGTAAAAACCATTATTTCAAAACCCAATTTCCTCCAATTTGGAACAATGGTGTAGTCTATAACAAAACCTTCACGTTCAAGTCTTTGACGAGCACGGGTTATGGTAGGCTGCGAAATATCCAAAACGCGAGCAAGCTCCCTGTCACTCCTCTTAGAGTTCCTAAGAAGTTCACTTAACAATTTCTTTTCCATTTCTTTCATAACATCAAATATGCCACGAAGAACATAATAATTCTTTGCGTCTGAACACACAGTGCACGCTAGAGGAGGTTAGTCACCCTTTTCAAATAGCAAGTAGTGCTTGACATCTGCACCATACCCAGTAGCTTGATAGGTATGAAGACGCCAACCCAGTTTCTGCATATCAGCAATTGCCTTAGGCACTTCTTTGTGGTGATTAACTTGTACGCAAGCATATTCTTTCAATTTCACTCTCACCTCCTCGTCCAACATGTTTAGTAATATGAGCGCACTAGTTTCATTTTCCTTGAGAGTTATCAGGTGAGTGGCGCGTTACTTTGCCAACAAATCTAATGGAGTAGTCGCTTTTTCCGTTGTTCTTCATTTTTACTAAGATGTTCAGAATTTGGGGTGGCATTCGGGAAATTTGGGCTGGTGTGTTGGTTGTAACCCGCCTTCTGTTCCTTGTGGCATTCAGCTAATCGGGCTACCCGCGCTTTAGGTAGATTCCTCATCAGCGTCTGTTTGCCCTTTCCACTTGCAGGACAGCCGTTTCACCGTTTCGCATCCAGCATTCTCAACAACTTAGCATGTATCATCGGCGCTTGCTGGATGGACGTTTCGTTTCTGCTCTGGAGCCAAGGCTCTCGCCTTACGCCCTTACAGGCGTTGCAATTCTACGTGTGGGCGGAGTTTCCTCAAACCTCTTTTGCGAGGCTCGAAAGCCACACGCCAACTCGCCAGCCCAAAACATAATGTGTAAGGGTGTGCAATAAGAATTTTGGAAACTTTATCTTGTTGCATGCTCCTTTATGGATTTGTTGGATGGCTGGGTCATGTCTAAGCGTGTTATTTTAGTGACGGGAACACCTTGCGTTGGAAAAACCTCGGTTGCACATTTACTCACCACTAAACTTGACGCTTTATATGTGAATTTAACCGAACTAGCCATAAGCAAAAATCTTATTTCGGGAAAAGATGAAGAGCGAGATTCCATAATTGTTGACGAAAATCGAATGAAGCGTAAAATACGAGAAATCGTCAAGAACTGCGATAAAGGAAACATTGTTATTGATGGACATTACGCTGTCAGCGTTGTTCCCAAAAGGCATGTAACATATGTTTTTGTTCTGAGACGCGACCCCGTTGAACTACGAAAACTTATGGAGCATTGCGGTTTTTCCAGCCGCAAGTTATGGGAGAATTTAGCTTCCGAAATTCTTGATGTCTGCTTGGTTGAAGCTTTAAACACTTATGGAGACGGAAATGTCTGCGAGTTAAATGTTTCCGGTAAAAGCGTGGAAGAAGTTGTTAGCGAAATATTGGCTGTTTTGAGCGGATATGAAAAATGCCGTGTGGGTGTTGTAGACTGGTTGGGTAAGTTAGAAGCTGAAGGCATACTGGATGAATTTCTGAAAATTTAACATTTTACCTTAGACTTATGGATATTTGTCGTTTCGTTAATAAAGTGATTTTTCTTCTGTTTGCATAAGCCTTAGCATGGTCGCTGAACTTTTCACCTATTAATATGGGGTTCGATAAGCCCACATCATCAGAAGCCTTATCAAGATTTATTACAATGTTCACGCCTATGGTTCTATCCCAGTTCCTTATCCAAACCCCCTGCGCTACGCGTCCCTTCTGAACTATTAAGTTAAATTTTCTTGAAATTCCGCTAAAACCTTCAAGCATTGTCGTGTTTTGTTCTACTTTGTAGCCTTCTTTCTTGAAATATCGTATTGCCAACTGTACCAAATCTGATACCGGTTTTGGCTTCTCCTTCTCTTCGCTACTCATTTATTCTCCTCTTTCATTAAGCGTTATTTAGCTGAGCGTGGAAAAGGTTTTCGGGTGATGAAAGGCATGACATCTGTCCTAGTAGTTGTGTGCAGTAAATGCGGCGGGTTTTTATTAGCTAGAGCTGAACAGAAAACGAGGATATGTCCATACTGCGGCTTCAAAGTTGATCTAGCTAAAGCTAAAAAAGTCGCTTCTGCAGAAACTGCCCAAGAAGCGTCAACAATCTTGCGCAAGTTAAAAGGTGAAGCCGCCCTAAAACGAAAACATTCTAGCCGCCTATAAATAACTTGAGATATGCCATTAACCCTATTCCAGATACAATGGTTAGAAACTGAATCAGCGACTCGTCAGCATGAGATTTTTTATGAAGTTCGGGCATAAGGTCTGTTGCCGCGATGTAAATGAAGCCGCCGGCGGCGAATGGAACTAGAAACTCCTTTATGTTCTGGAGATAGGTTACAAAGTAGGTTATTGTGGCACCTAAAATTGCGGTTAGAGCAGAGATGAAGTTATAAGTTAAAGCTTTCTTTCTGCTGATTCCTCCATAAATTAGAACGCCGAAATCTCCTATCTCCTGTGGTATTTCATGGAAAATTACTGCCAGAGTTGTGGCAAACCCTAATTGATAATTGCCGCTTGCGAATGAAATAACATAAGTGGCTGCAATTATCATTCCATCAATGAAATTATGAACTCCATCTCCAACTAAATTGAGATATACAAACATGTGAACTGGGCATTCTCCCTCATGGCAGTGTCGCCAATAAAGAAACTTTTCCAAAATGAAAAAAGAAACAATACCTATTATGACATAATAGAAAGTTGCTGTTTCATTCATTTCTAGGGATTCTGGTAGTAGGTGAATAAATGCTCCGCCCAGAAGGGTTCCTGAAGAAAAACCCACTAAAACCATCAAAACACGTTTTAGCAAACCCTCTTTCAAGCCTATAAAAACGATCCCCGTTAACGATATCAGGCTAACTGCTATTACTGAAAGTAAAATCGCAACTAGTTCATGCATACCTTTTGTGTTCAAAATCTTCTTCTTTATTAGAATATCGGTTACATCAGCTTAATTGCCTAAGCATTTGACATGTCTTACATATTTTTTCAGTTGTTGGCTCCCCGCATTGGCTACATTCCCGCAGCCCTTCTTTCTTTGCTATCTCCTCTAACGCGGGTCGAATTTTCTCTATTGATTTGAAAATTGTGAATTTTATTCC
>CAYZEP010000016.1:0-24122 GCA_964477645.1 uncultured Candidatus Bathyarchaeia archaeon
TGTGCGAAATCTGCTGCTATTGTTGCCAGTACATGCGACCTCATGATTCTTTCAACAGCAAGCCTTGACCATATCCGTTCTGGATGTGCAAGTATGTAACTTTCCATTAGATAGTCTGCTTCGTCTGCGGTCTTAGCGATAAGTATTGCTTCTCCAACCTTGTCATATTTTGGTCTTCCAGCTCTGCCAGCCATCTGTTTATACTCTAAAACACCGATTGGATAGTAGCCATATCCAGGTTCGTAACGCCTATAATCTTGGATAATCACTGTTCGGGCTGGAAGATTTACGCCGAAAGCCAATGTGGGCGTGGCGGTTAAAACCTTAATTTTTCCCTGTCGGAACGAGTCTTCTACTATCTTGCGGTGTCCGCCACCTAAACCCGCATGATGAAAAGCCGCACCGCATTTAACCAGCTCTGCAAGTGACTCGCTTATTCTAGTCCTTTCACCAGCTGCCAAAATTCTCTCAGCTTCATGTTCCAGAGATCTCTTAGCTGGTTTTGATAGAACCTGTTCAATTTCGCCTGCAACCTTTTTCGCAAGCACAACCGCATTTTTCCGCGTGGATGCAAAAATTAACGCTTGTCCACCCGATTTAACAGTGTTTAAAGCCAAGTTTATTGCGGAATTTCCTGTCTTTTTCTCTATTTTTCTGGCATCGCCGTTTTTGTATTGGATTTCCTCGTGTAGGACTATGCCTTCTTTCAAAAGGACTGGACGCCATTCTGTTGTAACATGATCTGCTTTAAGCCACGCTGCGATTTCTTCGACATTGTTTATGGTTGCGCTTAAAGCCAGAATCTGCATGTCGGGGTTGATCTGCATAAGTCTTGCCAAAACAACTTCAAGAGTTGGCCCGCGTTCAGCTTCGTTTAATAAGTGTACTTCATCAGCAACTATGAGCGAAATTTCATCCATCCACTTGGCTCTGTGTCTCAAAAGAGAATCTGCCTTTTCGTTTGTAGTTATGATTATGTCGTATCTTTCCAGCCACGGGTCGTTACTGTCAAAATCGCCTGTGCTTATGCCGATTCTTACTCGTTTTCCATCAGCTTTACTTATTGCAGTATATTTTTTGAATTCTTCAAATTTTTCATTCGCCAAAGCACGTAAAGGCGTCAAATAGATTATTTTTCCATTCTTTTCTAGAATATGCTTAAGGGCGCAAAACTCGGCAACTAAAGTTTTTCCAGACGCTGTAGGACTGGCTAAAACAAGATTTCTTCCTTCGAGGGCTCCAGCCTTTATTGCTTCTTCTTGCGGAGGGTAAAGCTCAATGATTCCAGATCTGATTATTACTTCTTTAACTGATTCTCGTACTTGCAAGTCTGTTATTTTCACTGAGATGCGCCATCTCTTCTCTTACAACAGCAATTACTGCATCAATAGTTTAAAGTGTTACGTATCGCGGGAGATTTCTTCTGGGTTATGTTTTTCTATTAGAAATTGCTACTAAACGATGAAGAACATTAAATCGTCCTATAATGGTGAACTAAAATGATTGAAAACGTGAAAGACCTGCTTAAGGCACATGAAGGCCTAAAGCATGAAGTCTACCTAGACAATGAGAATTCAAGCATGGTCCCTAAAGAAGTGCTTGATGCAATGTTGCCATACTATAATCAATACGCATACGGCAACCCAACACTTACGCATAAACCCGGCTGGGAAGCCTTTGAAGCAATAATGGAGTCTACACAAAAGATTGCCAAACTTTTAGGATGTAAAACGCTTGAGGAAGTTAATTTCACTCCTGGAGAAACAGAAGCCAATAACCTGGCAATTATGGGAAAAGCCTTTGCAATGAAGGATAAGGGTAAGAAAATTGTGATTTCAGAGATCGAGCCTATAAGTGTGTTACACGTTACCGATATGCTGCAAAAGTACGGATTTGTCACAACGAAAATTCCCGTCGACGGTGAAGGCTTCATAAACCTTGAAAAATTGAGAGAGGCTGTGGATAAAGAGACAATTCTTGTAAGCTTGTCATCCGTAAATCACGAAATCGGAACGATACAACCAATCAAAGAGGCGTTAGAAATAGTTAAGGACAAAAACATCGGAGCAACTTTCCACACGGATGCTTCAGATGCTTATGGCAAAATTCAATTCAACACGAAGGATTTAGGTGTAGACCTAGCAACAATAAGTAGCTACAAAATTCTGGGACCACGAGGTATAGGCGCTTTATACGTAAAAGAAGGCGTTAACATGGAAAAAATTTTAGAAGGTCAAATAGGAACGCAAAAGCTTTGGCCAGGAGTTGAGAACACACCCTTAATTGTTGGTTTTGCAAAGGCATCTGAGTTAGCCTTCCAAAATTTTGGAGAAAATGTGAATCGTATGCAAAGGCTTAGAGACAAACTATTTGACGGTATAATTGAGAGAGTATCAGCTATTAGGCTTAACGGACCTAAAGGTGATAAGAGAGCCCCAGATAACGTGAACATAAGTTTTCTTAGATGCGAGGGAGAGGCATTGACAATCGAGTTAAGTTTAAATGGCATTTACGTTTCAAGTGGAAGTGCGTGCACAAGAAGACTGCTTCAACCAAGCCATGTTCTCGTTGCCATAGGTCGAAAGTATGACGAAGCCCACGGTAGCATACTAATGAAAGTCACACGATATCATACAGATGAGGACATAAACTACGTTTTAGAAGCGATTCCAAACGCTGTTAAAAGAATAAGAGGAATAACTGGCACTACAGGAGTGGAGTAATCATGTCACGAATGCCATTACCTTACAATCCAAAAGTTCTTGAGTTATTCAGAAATCCTAAAAATCTTGGAAAAATGGAGGACGCTACTGTAACAGCAGTTGCTGGAAACCCATTATGCGGAGACATGATAACATTCTACCTAAAAATCAACAATCAAGATGTTATAGAAAAGGCATCTTTTGAAAGTTATGGCTGTGCCGCGAACATAGCAACATCAAGTATAGTCACAGAAATGATTAAGGGAATGAAGCTTGAAGACGCATGGAAAGTTTCTTGGAAAAGCGTGACAGAAGCTGTGGGAGGACTGCCGAGTATAAAGTTTCATTGCGGCATCCTAGCTGTTGGGGCTTTAAAAAGAGCCATCAGAAAATACTACAAAAACAAGAAGGTTTCTCCAGAATGGTTAGAGGAAGAGTTGAGCTTCGAAGAAAAACAGGCTTTAGAAGAGGAAGAACTAGCGAAAATGCTTTCCAAAAGAATGAAAACGGAAGAAGAAAAATAATGTTGGATCCATACAAAATTCGGGAAGACTTTCCAATCTTAAAGCGAAAAATAAACGACCATCCCCTAATCTACTTTGACAACGCGGCAACGTCTCAAAAACCCAAGCAGGTAATTGAAGCCATTAAGAATTTTTATGAAAACCACAATGCGAATGTTCATAGAGCGGTTCATACGCTTTCTCAAGAGGCGTCAGAGCTCTACGAAAATGCACATGAAGAAGTTGCTAGATTCTTAAACGCAACCAGTATAGAAGAAATAGTCTTTGTAAAAGGTACAACTGACGCAATAAACCTAGTTGCCTATGCTTGGGGTCTCCGTAATCTAAAAAGAGATGATGAAGTTTTAGTTTCGTTGATGGAACATCACAGCAACATTGTTCCATGGGAACTGCTTTCGAAAATAAACGGGTTCAACGTTAAATATGTAGATGTAAACGATGATGGGACTCTAAATTATGAGGATTTTGAAAGCAAGATTTCCAAAAAAACCAAAATTGTGTGCTTAAGCCATGTTTCAAACTTTAGCGGAGTTGTGAATGATGTTGAGAGACTGGCCAAGGTTGCACATGAACATGGAGCCTTAATACTCATAGATGGTGCACAATCAGTTCCCCATTTAGCCGTAGACGTCAAAAGTTTAGACGTAGATTTTCTGGCTTTTTCCGGACACAAAATGTTGGGTCCAACAGGTATAGGCGTCTTGTACGGTAAACGTGAGATTCTTGAAAAAATGGAACCTTTTCAAGGTGGCGGCGAAATGATACGAGAAGTTTCCTTTAACCCGGCAACGAAGCGCTGTTCAATTGTTTGGAACGATTTGCCTTGGAAGTTCGAGGCTGGAACGCCCAACATCAGTGGCGGCATTGGGTTGATGGAAGCTGTAAAATACTTAAATGGAATAGGTATGAAAAACGTTAAAGCGCACGAGTGTACGTTAACAGAATATTCCATGCAACGTATGCAAGAATGCCAAAGAGTAAAGATTTACGGGCCAAAAGATGCAGCCGCTAAATGTGGAATAATTCCTTTTGGTGTTGATGGTTTAAGTTCGCATGATGTTGCCTTATTCCTTGACAATTATGGGATCATGATCAGAAGTGGCTTCCACTGCGCTCAACCATTGCATGAAAAATTTAAGTTGAAGTCTTCAGCTAGAGTAAGCTTCTACATCTACAATGTCCACGAAGAAATCGACCGATTCATAGAAGTTTTGAAGGAGATGGAGCAGGTTTAATGTTTACTGTTGAAGACTATGTAGCGAGAATTGAAGGAACATGTGGCGAAGATAAAGATGTCATAGTCATATTCAAGTATGATAAAAAAGATGAGGCAATCGCAAAAATTCTGAAAAAGGCAAGGATAGAAAAGTCAATTTCTGCCATAATTTTTGAACTAACCTTCCAAGGTGTTTCTTTTCGTCTATACGGAACAGGTAAGGCTATTTTTCGAAATATAAAAAGCAAGGATGATCTGCAAAAGGTTCTTGTTGAGCTTTTATTGTAATTTGGCAGATTAATCCAATGTATTGAATCGTGAGAAGTAAGATTTAAATCAACTCTTGCTACTAACATTCATAGAAGACACGAGAGGAACCGTTTTGCCAGATACAAAACAAAAATTAACAGAAAAACCAAACGCAACGGAGACGGTCGGCTTCGGATTCCAAGGTGGAAAAAAGAGGAAGAGCGACGCCCTCTACTTCGTAGAAGAGCAAATGAAAACTGAAGTAAAAGACACGAAACTATCCGTTTCGATAACAAAAACAGCAAATGTGAATTCACCTACATATTCTGAACTTCGAAAAAGGTATCGAATAGAGAAATATAGCTTACACCCAGGACATGTTTTTCCAGGAGATGTGCAATCACTTGTACCACGTAACACTCCAGAATACATAGACAAAGGTTTCAACTATGTTGAAAGAATAGTCCGCGCTCTGTATTATTTCAAACAGTGTTCTTTAATTGGACCTAGCGGCACTGGAAAAACACATGTAGTTTACTTGGTAGCAGAGCTTTGCGGGCTTCCAATGTGGGAGATAAACTGCGGTTTGCAGACATCCGCATACGACTTGTTCGGAAGGTACATAGGCCTTGGAAAAGAAAACTGGATTGACGGACAAATAGTGATGTGGTGTAGGCAGGGCGGCTTACTCTACTTAGATGAGGCAAATATGATGAAACAAGACATAGCTACGAGGCTAAACCCAGTCCTAGACACAAGGGGGCATCTTGTTTTAACAGAAAAAGACAATGAAATAATCAACAGACACCCGAATGGCTACCTAATAATCTCAATGAACCCCTTCTCAGCCGAATTCGTTGGAACAAAACCTTTGAACGCGGCTTTACGACGGCGAATGTCTGTATGGATAAACTTTGACTACCTGAGCATAGGTGATAAAGTATCCCCCGACGAAGTAGAACTCATCACGAAAAGAGGTGGTGTGGACATAAAAATATCTGAAAAAATAGTTCGGGTGGGTGCTGAACTTCGGAGGCAATATAAAAACGGCGACTTACCTTACGGTCCCTCGCCAGGAGATTTGATTAACTGGGCAACTTTGGTTGCGGATGGATGCGGACCTATAGAAGCGGCTGTAGAGACAATAATTGGAACAACAAGCGATGATGTGGAGGTACAAGCTGCTGTGAAACGGGTTGTCGAATCCATTTTTGGGTCATCATAGAATATGGGTTTAAACCTTGAACTTTTTTGATTTTGCATGGTCAACAGTTCCTCAAATAACAAAAAAGACACATAACGAACTGAGGGTTCTTTTTCACGATGATTTAAGATATCCATACCTTGGAAAAGACAGCAGAGGGTTCGTTTTTCATCTAATTAAGCCCAAGAGATTAGACGAGAAAAAGGTCTATTTCCAAGGGTTAAAATTTGATCTTCAAAATCCAACTCATAAGAAAATCATTTGGTACTTGTTTAAGGCTTCAGTGTATCACTTAAGCATGCATTCCCGCATATCTGATTTTTCACTTTACTCCAAGTGGGCGCGGGGAAGGCATCTTAACTTATCAACGTTTGTGATAAGCCTAGTCGAAGATGCTATAATACATGAGCATTTAAAGCGGTTATTTCGCTGGGCACTTCCCGAAATAGCTTATGCAAATGCTGTTTCTTTCCTTCGGATGAAGGATGTTAAAGAACTTTCAAATAACATATCGCGGGTTATGACTTCGGTGCTTCTGAATCATAATCTGAGAGAAGTCAAAGGAACTCTGAGTGATGAAATGCTTACAGATGTTGAGGCAATAACTTCTATTCTCCGGAAAATTGGTGAAGCGCCAACAGCAGACAAAAGAATAGACGCTGCCACCAAAATTTATGATGCTATAGCTGTTTATGGAGAAGCATTTGAGGTTCCATCACTACTATATGCAGAAAGTCACGGGATCAACGACCTTTTTTATAAGTGGTATATACCAAAGGAGGACGAAATCCAACAACTTCTAACAGGGGCATTACTAGCTCTTGATGATGAAATCAATAATGAAGAACAACTAGAAGCCACATTGCGAAGTTTGAAAGAAGAAGAGGGACATCAAGTTTTGATGTCATGGCGGGATCATGAGATTTCCAAATTGAAGATTTTAAAGGATTATGTTGAGATAGGCAAGGGTACACCGTTTGAGGATTTTAAATTTCCAGCTGAGGACTATGCCGAGTTTCAAAGGAAGAGAGAAATCTTGGGGGGTCCCATAAGGCGTATATTGTATCGGTTAAGGCTTTTGAAAAACGTTGGCGGTGAAGATTTTAGACAAGAGAGCGGGTTTGTTGATTTACAAGAGGCAGTACAAGTCATTGCCAGCAAAAGTCAGCGGACTGATATCTTTATGCGTGAGGAACTTCAGACAAGAGAGGATGCATGGTCCATACTTATAGATGCAAGCCACAGCCTGAGCATGTTTAAAGGTGAGGTTCGAGGTATAGCCTTATCCTTGGCTGAAGTTGCAAGAATGCTCATCCTCGACCAGAATTCTTGGGGCATGTACGCCTTCAACAACAAATTCTACGTCATCAAAGACTTCTCTGAAAGATTTGACACCCGTATAAAAGCGAGGATAGGAGGGTTGACTTATGGCGGCTTTACATATCTACCATCCGCAGTTTTGCTTGCAGCTGAAGCATTGATTAAGCGTTCAGAAGAAGCCAGAGTTTTAGTTGTTGTTTCGGACTTTTTCCCTTCAGGATACGAAAACGCCGAAGAAAAACTGAAAGAAACTATTAAGAAAATTGAACGCATGGGCATAGGCATCATAGGTATTGGTGTTAACAGCCGCGCGGTTAGACAGTACATTCGCACCAGTTGCGTTGTTGAAGGCCCTTATGATTTAATGAAGAAGTTTACCAAAGCATTCATGGAGTACAGCTCAAGCTAAATTATTGTTTCACACGCATTCCATCGCGATATAGGCTCTGATAACTCTGATAAATATCATTTGCCCGAACTTTTCTTGACATCAGTTTACGTTTGTTCTGCAATAGAGAAGTCGACTGCAAACTCGAATTTTTCTGCAGATTCAAAACCTTTCTTTGGTTTGAAAACAATTTTTTCGGGGACTCCATCATGTATGTATGCTATGTAGAGCAAGTCTTTACCTAACCCGTATCGTTCCAGATCTATTAAGGAATTTTTTGCTTTTTCGAGCATGTCAATCTTATTCTTTAATTCTTCGATTGCTTCAAAAAGCATTTCTGCTTCTCCCAAATCATCGGCGGAAATCATAACATCCTTAAAATGAACCCATTCTGTTGAGATGCCTGCTTTTTTCTCTTCTTTTTTATTTCCTTTTCTGCCTCCAGCCCTCAAAACTTTTTGCAACTCAGCAGTTTTCTTCAACCACTCTTGGTTTTTGGAGGACTCCGGATTTCTCAAGAGACTTCCTAACCATTGGCTGTAATCTTCAAGCAACAACTTGTATTGACTTGTCTCCTCTTCTATCTTTTCTCGAATCTCTTTAAGCGAATAAAAGGTTCGGATTTCGGTTAGAAGCCCATTCAAACTCGACACCAACGAGTTTTAGCTCTTATCGTCAGCTTTTAGTGATTCTTTTACAACATCCATTGTTTGCTCTCCACTTGAGTCTGAAGCTGCTTCTTTGCTACCAATTATCGCCTTGGCAACACTTTTTAGTTCCTTCTTTACCTTTCCGAAGAAGTTAACCCTCGCACTTATCTTCTTCCTATACAACATTACGACTTTAGCCATTTCAGGCATTACTACCCACAAAACAGCCATGACAATTTCAGGTGGATATTCTGCCAAAAAGGCGGAGTACACATCACCTTTCTCATAAACAAGTATTAGATGCCCCTCTTCATTCAGAATTACCTTTTTCACCTTCTTTCGAAGCGGTATATCTCGCGGAGGAATGTTGAAAGAAACATTAAGCTTTTTCAAAATCTGCTTAAGAGACATGCAAAGTTCACCCATCATCTTGTTCTCCTCCATCAAAAACTCGCTTAACTGTAAAGTCTCTTCACTTATGCCTTTCAGAAGCTCCTGTAGCTTCTGTTCAATCTCAACATTAGACTTTTCTATTTCCTTTTCGTCTAAAAATTCTCCTTTTTCCTCAGAAAGCTGCACAGGATGGAAAAAGTAAGTCTCTTCAACCGTCTCTTCTTGGCTTTCTTCTTGCTTTTGCGGTTGAGGTTGGGACTTCACGTTTTCGTTTGCTTTAGCATCTTTTTTCTCCATAAGCATATCCCCTAAAGATTCTGCAATATCCCTTTGCTCACTAATCAAAATTACTAGAGATAATAGAGTTAGTATGTTGTCAATTGTTACACACTAAGCAGTGATTAAATATCATAATGTGGTCTATGGGGCTTAACAAGCAGAAGAGCGATGGCTAAATATAAAATAGCACCAAAACCCTGCCGCATCAAATCTGGAGCGTACCAAAACCAGCTTGCGCCTCCACTAAAATGCAATCCAGCAACAAACCATGCAAACACAACATCAACAAGGGATTCAGTGGCAACAGCAGTCCTGTATGGAAGCCTAATTACATGAGAGTCCAAACATAAAGTTATGTAAATCAGTAAGTTGGCTGCTAGGACAAATAGCGTTAGCCCCAATTGCACGCCGAAATTTTCCATAAAAATCCTTGCATACAGGTTAGCTTCCTCATAGGGAGCACGACAAAAAACAAGGGTTGAAGAATAATCGAACAGTATAAAAGCAAAAACGAGAATATTCCTTTTTAGCCAATGGTTATTCTTTGGCAGCAAAAAGTGTTTTAGACTGGGAAACGTGCCTATTTTACTCTGCATTTCCCTTCTCCCCATCGGACTCTGGTCGTCATTTTAATTGTTTATAGTTAAAACGTTGTCGCTTGGAAGCGTTGGACTATGTATTTTTGATTCATATTTTGAATTCAGAAGTATAAAATACACGTAACCAGAATCGAATTCTGTCTCAGAACTTGAATTAGGAGTAAGGCTATAAGGGATTTAAATGGAGTTATCGGTTGAAAAGCCTGAAAGCATAATAAAACTATACGATGAAAACAGCGGATTATGGCGATTTGTAAGGACAGATACGGGACCAGCTAAATCCATAGAAACCATTGAGAAGGCACTCTACAGACTCGGCTTATCCAAAAACGAAGTAAGAATTTACATTCACCTAGCGAGAACAGGCGAACACAAAGCAAGTGAAATTTCTGAGGCGTTATCTCTTCACAGAACCGAAACGTATAGAATTTTGCGTGATTTGGAGAAAAAAGGATTAATATCATCTGTTTTTGAGAAGCCTTTAAAGTTTATTGCTACGCCATTTGAAAAAGCATTAGATGTGCTTATCGAAACTAAAAAAATGAAAATAAATCTCTTAGAAAAAAGAAAGAAAAGCCTAGTTGATCTTTGGCTTTCTCTTCCCAAACCGGAAGCAGAAAACGAAAGGAAAGAAGCGTTTCAAATATTGGAGGGCGAAGAACAAATTAGCTTAAAGGCCGAAGAGATACTTAACAATGCTGAAAAAGAAGTTTTTGTCTTCACTTCTGAACATGATATTACGAGCTTTTACCACTCCGGCCTCTTGGATAAACTTGAGGAGGCATCAAAGAAAAATGTGAATGTTCAGCTGTTGACTAACTACTCTCCGAAAAGCTGCTTTTTTATCGAAAAAATAAAGCTGAAAAAGGCTAAATATTCACTTTCAAACGTTGAGGATATACCAACATTTATACTTACAGATGACAAGCAGCTGCTTTTGCTTATTAGAAAGAACAATGGGAAAAAGAGAGTGGCAGCTTTATGGACGAACTATGAGGCTTTCATAAAAGCGTTAAAAGCGCTTTTCCTTGAATTATGGAGTAATGATGTTTAGGTTATGATGCCCTTTTGGGGCTTCTGTGGAGTTTAATTTTATTTCTGCTTATCCAGTTATAAACTGGGATTAGTGAATATTTTATTGACACTGGAAGAGCATCTTTAATTTCTCTGTGTAGTCCAAGTTTGGTGGCTATTTTGCCCTTTTTTGTTAGTGGTATATAATATCGTGTTAGTGGAAACTGGGTGAATGCGTTGTTTTGTTTGAAAGCGTCTAAGGTCGGATGGTTTCCCATTCTACCGTACATGAGCCATTGGATTTGTTTGTTTGCGCAAGCTTCAACTGCTTTTGCTATTAGCGCATTGTTTACCGCTTTGTCCCAATGTTTTTGCATTGAAAGTATTTGAGATATTATGCTTATGTTGCTGCCATGGACAAGCTGTATGAATCCTGCGAGCTCGTCTTGGAAATAAGCTCCTATGTAAGTGCAGTTTTTTGATGAATGCACCCACTCTTTTACTCTTTTTAATGGTGTTCCGTAGTGTGGAAAGGCTCTTTCTTGTCTTATTGGGGTTTCGTTGTAGATTTTCCAGATGCCTTCTGCCAATTTTTCGTTCGGCTTGGCTATTTCTATTTTTACTCCACTTTTTTCTGCTTTGCGAATCATGTTGCGCGTTTTTTTTCCTATATTTCTCCACCATTCATCATAGCTTGTTATTTGAAGAAGTGCAATGTTGTCGTTTGTCTTTAACCATGATTTTGAGGGGTTGGGAAGTGTGTAGCACCATTTCCTTTCTATGAATGTGAATATGTCCGCTCTTCTTTCCTCGAGTTTTTCAATTAATTTTTCTGTTGGAACAATATCTCTCTCATACTCTTCTGCGTCATTAGCTATCGTAAAGAAGATTTTTTTGTGCAAAGTTAACGTTTCAAACTCTTTATCCACTTCTAAAATTCTCCTTAATGCTTGATAAAATGCGCTTCTGCGGTTTAATTTCCCTCGTTGGAAGAGCCATATGGGATGAAAGTATAGAAGGCATCCTTTTGTGATGTAGTTTTTCGCTATTTTGACGACTTGTTCTGTAGTGTATATGTAGCATAAACTGTCCAAGCCATACGTTGGGAATTGATGAAACGATTGTAGTGGAAAGTCACTTGGGATTTTCGGCTCCTTTGTTTTCCATCGTTTCCACATTATTCTTGCGAGTAAACGGCTAGTTCCATGAATTGTGTAGTGGTTTATTTTTCTTCCCGTTGCCTCTTCTAACAGTTTCAATTCTCTGTTGGGGTCATATACAATGTGAAGCCCAATCTCATGCTTATTGTTATCTAACAGTGCTAGCAGTTCCTTGTCTGGAATTGTTTTCGATGTGAAAAACCAGTAAGCTTTTATGTTCTCAGTTGATTCGTTGATCATTTTTGCGATTATCTTTGAATTTTTTAGATAATTGTTGCTTGTTTTTATTCCTAAGGCTGTGTAAATGAAACTCCTAAATCTCGAAGGGTATGGGTAATCAACGTCGATTCTTAGTTTTATCAATAATAGTCTCCGTCTGCATCCTTAACTGAAGCAGTCATTTTTATATAAACCCTTTTTGGCTTTCTTATGTTAGTCATTCTACGATTTAATCGCCACACTAAATGAAGAAAATATTCCATAGTTACTTGGATAATAACGAAAAAATGAGCGCACAAGCAGATAGATTCCATATTAACTAAACGTGAAGTTGAACATATTTCAGAAGAGATAGCGGAATTTTGGATGCTAACAAATAGTTATTTACCTATTATTGTTGTTTTCAACATTTCTAAGTATGATTCAGCTGTCCCTATGTCTATCCTTATTTCGTTGGATTTTAGTTTTAGACCGTAAACTTTGCAGTTCCAGTCTATTAGCAGTTTAAGAGCGTCAGTTAATTGTATTTCTTTATTTTCGTCAGGTTTCAGTTCTTTAATCGCCTTGTAGATTATTGGCTTAAAAATGTAAATGGCGATTATAGCTAGGTTTGATGGAGGTTTCTTGGGTTTTTCAACGATGTTTCTGACTTGGAATATTCCTGGTTTTTCTTCTTTTCCGATTATCACACCGTATTTTCTGGGGTCTGGGACTTCTTCGACTAAGAATAGGGCGTCTGCTTTATATTCTTCGAAGGTTTTTGTGGCTCTTTTTAGGTGGTTGTTGTTTTTTGAGACGATTAGGTCATCACCTGCATGTATTAGAAATTTTTCGTTTCCAGTGAATAATGCAGCTCTGCCGACGGCGTCTCCAAATCCTTTTGGTTTAGGTTGGTTTATGAACACCATGTCTGAGTTGTTTAATTTCTCGTAGAATTTTTGCAGTTCTTCTGCAAAGTCATTTTTGTTTATGTCTCTTAAGTATTGTACGAATTCTTCGTCTGGTAAGAAGTGGTCCTCTATTGCTCTTTTTCCTCTTCCCACAATGAAGGCGAATTCTCTGAAACCCACATCGTATAATTGTTCGAAAACTGCTTGCAGCATGGGTTTTAGACTTGGTTGTCCGTTTTTCATTAGAGCGATTACCGGAAGCATTTCCTTTGGCAGTTCTTTTGTTATTGGCAGTAGTCTTGTTCCGAGACCCGCCGCCGGAATTACCACTTTTTTAAGCAATTTTGGCTCCCTTACAGTTTTTGTTATGAGACGAAATTAAAGTTGCGGTTTTAAGGGGCTCTCCAAGACCTATTGCTACGTAACGTAGCTTTTTTGAGAATTTTTGAGGGTTGTAGACTCTCCTGCCATCTATTAAGATCGGTTTTCGCATATTTTGAGTGAAGTCTTCTGGTTTTAGCTTTTTGAATTCTTCCCACTCCGTGACTAGTATAGCACAGTCAGCGTTTTTCAGACATTCAACCGCTGAAGAAGCATAGATTATGCTTCTTTTTAGGCTTTCTTTGGCGTTAGATATTGCCATGGGATCATATGCTGTGATCGTTGCTCCTTTTTTCAGCAGTTGGTTTATTATTTTTATCGATCTGGCTTCTCTCAAATCGTCTGTATCTGGTTTAAAGGCTAAACCTAGAATGGCTATTTTCTTTCCTTTCAATGTCTTAAGCTCGTTTCTCACTTTTTGTATCATGAATTCTATTTGGTCTTGGTTTGATTTGTCTGTTGCCTGAATTAAAGTTGGGTTGTAGCCGAGTTTTTTTGAGTAAGCAATGAGAGCTCTTAGGTCTTTTGGGAAGCAGCTTCCTCCCCAGCCGAGTCCTGCTTTTAGGAAGTAGGGGTTTATTCTATGGTCTTTTCCTATAGCTTCAGCTATTCTTGTGACATCTGCGCCTGGAATTCTTTCACATATGTTTGCGAAGGTGTTTATGAAGCTTATTTTTGTAGCAAGAAACGCGTTGTTTGCATATTTTATGAGCTCTGCTGTTGGCAAATTTGTTCTGATCATTGGTGGAACGTTTTTGCCATAAAATTGTTTGTAAACTTGCTCTAAGACATCTCCTGATTTTCTATCGTATTCTCCTATGACTATGTAGTCTGGGTGTAGCGTGTCATAGATTGCGCTTCCTTCACGTAAAAATTCTGGATTAAAGCATAATAAGAAGTGCTCACCGTAAGCCTTTCCGCTTTGTTTCTCTATGTTTTTTTTGACAATTTCCTCTGTTGTGCCCGGCGGAACCGTGCTTTTTACAACTACGAGGTGGCTGCCTTCTTTCTCTTTCAATATTTTTCCTATTTCCTTGGAAGCCTCCACGACGAATTTGAGGTTAACGCTTCCGTCGGGGTTTGGCGGAGTTCCAACCGTTATGAATGAAGTGTCTGTCTCCAAGATAGTTTCCTTTCGCCCAGCAACAGCCTTTAGATTTCTGGTTTTTATGGCTTTTTTCAATAACCCTTCAAGTTGGGGTTCATAGAAGGGTGGGTTTCCTCTGTTAACCATGTCTGCTTTTTCAGGGTCTTTCGTAGAGACTATTGTTTTGAATCCTTTATTTGCAAAACATACAGCGGTGCAAAGACCAACATAGCCCATGCCTATGAAAGAAATTTTATGCATGCGTTTCATCTTCTCCAGAAGTCCTAAATGAAAGAGACGATAATTAAGTTTTAGTTTTCCCACTAACGGTTTAGATGATATTCCCACGTAACTAAGAATTTCAATTGGATGGTCAAGTTATTGCAGTAATTACTTCTGCAAATTTCCTTGCCATTTCTCTGTAGCTGTATCTCTTGATCTTTTCTACGTTTCCTTGATAACCTACTTTGCCTTGGAGCTTGTATTCAGTATATGCTTTCTTCAAGGCATCCCTAACGTCTTCCACGGTCTGAGCATCTATGCCAGCATTGGTTTCATTTAATAATTCTGTGATTACATCAGTTGTTCCCCCAGTAGCGAGTATGGGTCTCATTGCTGCTAGGTACTCGAATATTTTTCCAGAATGCCATCCACGCTCCTGTGGATCTTCCCATTTAAAAAGAAGCAATAGCTGCGATTCTTTTTGTTTTTCGAAAGAAATTTGCCTAGGCACTACTCCGTATTGTCTAACGATGTTTGATAGTTGGTATTCTTCGATTTTCTTTGCTAACGATCCCTCTTCAGGACCATAAAACCTAACCTCTACGTCCTTAGGATCTATGGCGCCATGAGAGGTCAAATCTTTTAAAGCGAAGAGAAATTTTGAGGGGTCCTGCTTTGTGTAGATTTGGCCTGTATAGGTAATCGTAAACTTTAATGTTAAATTAACATCTCTTCTGCTCATTTTATCTGGGTCAAAACCATTAGTAATCGCGTATGCTTTTTTCTTATGCAGTATACTCAATTCTTTCGCCCAGGGTTGAGAAACAGCCACTAAAGCGTCTGCAGTTGCTAGCGTTCTTAGCTCAAGCTTTTTTTCAAATAGCTTTCTTAATGAGCTGTACGAGTAATTATGGTTCTGTGTCCAAAGGTCTCGAAAATCTGCCACCCAAGGAATATTATGCCTTTTTTTCAGTTCGTTAGCAATAATATGGCTTGTTACTGGTGAAGAACTGCTGATAATTGCTTCTATGTCCTCGTTTTGCAGTAACTCATCGCCGGCCTTAACAGCAAAAGGCGTCCATCTCTTTTCTGCGTCAGGGTATTGTACAATTTCTTGGTAGTATTTATAGAGAAACTTCAGGAAGGGTCTAATCCCACTATATTTTTTTGAAGCTAGGCGTTTTTTCCCGTAAGATGAACTGTAGCCATACGTTTCTATAACTCTATTTTTCTCTTTGAAATCATTAGGAGGCCCAAACTGAGAATCAGAGTTTTCGCCGATGGGAGTTGTTAAGATAATTGGTTGCCATCCGAATTCAGGAAGGTATTTAGCCAAGCCTGGTATCCGTGGAGATGCATGGAATAGATGTGCTATGATTAGGACTTTCTTCGTTGGTTAATGCCTCCTTAGACTTCAATTTGGTCTGGCGATATGTCTTCGGTGATTATGGTGATATTTATCCTTTCTTCTCAGATCAATTGTCTCAGAAGCTATATGCCCTTTTTTCCACTTGCTATAATGGTAAACACACAAAATTAAATACTCACAAGAGATTATGCATGAACCAACAACAAGGGTGTTCAAGTGGCAAAAAGGGAAATTAGATTCCAATATTCTGGATTTGTACTTTTTACGACTAAATTGCTCACAGTTGCAACGGGCATGGCTTTCACCTTGATGATAGCGCGTTCTGTAACACAAATCGAATATGGGGTGTATGGAACCTTCAACATCATAATCCCATATTTCGCAATTATGTCAACGGCTATTCCTTTCTGGGTTATGCGTTTCGTTGCGAGAGACAAAGCGGGAGCGGCTAAAACGGGAATTGTGGCAAACATGATTATCGCCGCGATAGTAATGCTCGCCTTCATTGCATCCTTTCCTTTAGTAATAACTACATTTAGATTAGAAAACTACGTGATGCTTTACGGCATAGTGGCAGTACAGATAATTGAGCTTTATCTCCTAGCAGCCTTGGAAGCATGTTTACAAGCTCAGCGCCCACATTTTGTAGGATATGGTTTACTTGTTGGAGAGATTTGCAAAGTTATACTAGGCTACATATTGATAATAGAATTTCAATTACTGCTTTTGGGTGTAATACTGAGTATCATAATGGCGTTCGCCATCAGAATGGTTTTTTACCTTAAAATAATATGGAAAGAAATGCAAGAAAAAATCGCATTTAGTTACGTAAAAGAGTGGATAAAAGGATCAGCGTTTAACACATATAACATAATAGGCGATAGATTAGCAGCTATTTTATTTCTTATGATCCCAATATATGGGGGAGAAATAGCAACAAGTTACTATCAAGCCGCAGTGCCAATAGCAAATATAATCACATACTCTTCTTTTCTTGCCTACGCATTGTATCCCAAACTATTAGCCGAAAGCAAGATGGAAGATGCAACAACCTCGCTTAAAATGGTTTTAATGTTCGCAATTCCAATGACCATAGGAGTATTAGCAATACCCGATTCATACCTTATCATTCTGAAAGATATTTACAAGGTCGCCACACCAGTTTTAATAATCTTGGCGATTGACGCCCTAATTCTTACAGTTTCATCAATCTTCAGCTATGTAGTTTTCGGAATTGAAAAAGTAGACGAAAAGACGGAGATACCGTTTAGAAAGGTCATGAAGAGCCGTTTATTCATGGTCTTTTCACTACCTTACGCACATTCATTGATAACTTTACCAACAGCATTTTATGTCTTAACCAATTTCACAAACAACGAACCATTATTGGTGGCAACATATGCAATTGCAATAAACACGGTGATGCATTTTGCCATGTTTATAGTCTTGTATGTAATCGTGCGTAGGGCAGTTAAAGTTGTGATTCCTTGGAGAAGCATAATGAAATACGTCTTTGCTTCAGTTGTTATGGCAACAATTCTGATTGCAGTCCATCCAATGAGATTGACTTTAACTTTGGGCGTAGCTGCAATCGGCGGAATCGTTTATTTAGCATTGTTAATGTTAATTGATAAGGAAACGAGAACATTAGCTATGGCATTGCTACAAAAAATCAGAAAAAGTAAGCCGGTAACCTAGACATTATTATTCCATAATTCAAAGAAACGCGCTTTAAACCGTTGTTCGTTCAGCGTTCTACTTCAATTATCGCTCCCCATCTTTGCCAACCCTTATCATTCCACATGCCCTTGGGAAGTTTAGTGATACGTGTATTTTTCTTTGGAGCGAACTCTTTGAATAAAGCCCTATAGTCCCTCACCCAATGCCCTGCAAAAAAACCATGAGAAGCTGATTTAAACTTAAAAGCCTCAGACTTCAACCTAAAACAATAATATGCATTTAGAAGCAGTGCCAACCACGTGTTGAAAAGATACCATTCGCACAGCACTAACACGTGACCTATGCGAAGCATTTCTTTTACGACCTGTTTGATTTCATCTGGAGATATATAAATCAGAACAGCATCTGTAAACACAACATCAAAACTTTTGTCTGCAAATTGCGTAAGTTCCTGAGCTTTGCCGACTTCTAACTTCACGTTGGAAAAGCCTTCTCGCCTAAACCATTCATTTCCCTTTCGGACAGCCATTGGATTTATATCAATACCTCTTACCTCTGCCTTAGGAAACTTTTTGGCGATGTTATACAAGTTTGGACCGGAGGCGCATCCTATTTCTAGGATACTGTGTATTGGGGAAAATTTACCTATTCTCTCTGCTAAAAAAGTCCTATGCGGATGACCTCGTGACTTCCAGTAATTCTCTATCCAATTTTCATCGTGAACGTGCCTAGTAGCCCATTCTTTGTCCGTTAGTATGCTACGCATCTCTATTTTGTTTCCCTTCATCTACTTATGCTCATAAAAGCCATGTATAACATCTATAACGTAATGCACCTGTTCATCAGTCAACTCGGGGTACATTGGCAGTGAAACGACTTCATTAGACAATTTTTCTGTTTTTGGCAGGTTAAAACGATTCAATTTTAATGCTGGTTGGTGGTGATTCGGCATCCGCCATGAAACAATTGTCTCTACGCCATTCTTCTCGAGGAATTCGACTAGCGCATCACGGTTCTTTATACGTATAACGTAATTCTGATATACGTCATAATATGGACCGGTTGTAGTTGGCGGTGGCGGCAATTTCACTTCAGCAATATCCGAAAGTCCCTCATGATAAATTCTCGCAATTTCCCGACGTCTTTCAATCCATTTAGGCAGATATTTAAGCTTCACATTGAGAATTGCTGCTTGAATGTTATCTAATCTGCTATTAAACCCGTAGAAGAGGATTTTTCCTGTTGCTCTATCTTGACCATGATCTCTTAGAAGCCGTATCTTTTCATTAATCTCTTCATCGTTAGTTGTTAAAAATCCTCCATCTCCTGCAGCTCCAAGAATTTTTGCAGGATAAAGGCTAAAGCAACCAGTTAATCCAAAAGAACCTGCTTTTTTGCCATTAAAGCTGGCTCCCAAGGATTGGGCGGCATCCTCAATTATTATCAAATCATGTTCATCCGCAATTTTCATCAGCTTCTCCATGTTACACAATCGGCCATTTAGATGGACTGGCATGATAGCCTTCGTTTTTTGGGATATTTTTTGCTCTACTTGCTCTACATCCATGTTCATATCTTCCCCAACGTCCACCAAAATCGGCGTAGCTCCCCAGTAAACAACGGCTGCAATTGAAGCTACAAAAGTGTGAGCAACTGTAATAACTTCATCTTCTGGACCAATTCCCGCAGCCTTTATTGAAAAGAAAAGCGCATCAGTCCCGCTGTTAAGCCCAACTGCATATTTCACTCCAATGAATGAAGCAATGTCCTGCTCGAATTGCCTTAACTGACCACGAAGCAACAGGTCGCCTCTAGACAGTGCTTCGGAGACTGCGCCAATAACTTCATCCCACATACGACGGTAATGTTCAGGATAATTCACAAAAGGAACTTTGTAGACCATTACTACATCACCAAAATCTTTCTAACAGCGGAAATTATACTTTCTGCATTAGGATAATAAAACTTTTCTAGCGCTGAACTAGCTGGAGCAGGGGTATCAGGTAATGAAACTCGAATGATAGGGCTTCTTAAGGACTTGAAAACCTTGTTTTCTGCAATCCTAGCAGAGATTTCCGCCGCCACCCCGCAAGTTTTCCAACCGCCATCTACAACAACTAGCCTTTTTGTCTTTTTCACTGATGAAATCAGAAGTTCCTCATCTAGAGGTTTAAGTGAGCGCAAGTCTATCACCTCAACATCCACACCTTCCTCATCAAGGATTTCAGAAGCCTTAATTGCTTGATGAACCATGTAGGAAGTTGCTGCGACAGTTAAATCCTTGCCTTCGCGTCTGATAATTCCTTTTCCTATTGGAACTGAGTATACTTCTTCAGGGACTTCTCCTTCATGTTGATATAGCCAGCGGTCATCAATGTAGACGACTGGGTTGTCTTCTTCTGCGCTTGCGATGAGAAGTCCCTTAGCATCATAGGGAGTACTCGGCATGACAATTTTAAGTCCTGGAATATGCATAAAAATTGCTTGTGTTGCCTGCGAATGCTGTGCCGCTTGTTCTCCTCCTCTGTTGATAATTGACCAAATTGTCATGGGGACACTTAGTTGTCCTCCAAACATGTAGTGCCAGTTTGCAATGTGATTTGCTATCTGATCCATGGCGTAATGCATAAAATCCATTCTTGGGAAACAAATGATGGGATGCATTCCAGCTAAAGCTGCACCTAACGCCACGCCCGTTATAGCGTTTTCAGATGTAGGAGTATCAATGATTCTCTCTGGACCAAATCGGTTAATGAGATCAACAGTTGTGCTTCCTACATACCACGGACTGGTGACTCCTTGTCCGATCAAAAACACGTGAGCATCCTTTGCGATTAACTGGTGCAAAGCTTCATTAATTGCTTGAGCATAGGTAATTTTTCGTGCACTGTTTGCCTTTGCCTTCAATTGTATGCTCAACTCTCGCAAGCTTATCTAGTTTTGAATACGTCATGAAGAAGGTCGTTCTCGTCGGGATAGGGGCTTTCTCTTGCAAATTCAACTGCTTCCTCCACTTCGTTGGAAATGGTTTTGCGTATTTGACCCATTTCTAACTCAGACATAATATCATGTTCTAGTAAATACCTCTCCAACATCTTAATGGGACACCTATTCATCCAATAGTCTAGCTCCTCTTTACTTCTGAGTCCCTTGTCTAAATCGTCATATGGCCCAACATGTCCTCGCCACCTATAGGTCATGCACTCTATCAAGGTAGGCCCTTTTCCACAGCGAGCATCTTCTATTGCCGTCTTTGCCACTTTGTAAACCTCCATTACATTGTTCCCATCAACTCTTATGCCAGGAATCCCAAAAGACTCAGATTTCTTGTAAATATTGGTGTCTGCGAGACCGGCTGATACAGGTAGGTGAGTGCAATAGAGATTGTTTTCACAAACGAAGATGACTGGTGCCTTCTTGAGTGAAGCGAAATTAAGAGACTCATAGAATACTCCTTCGCTGGCTGCTCCATCACCGAAGAAAACAACAGAAACAGTATCCTTCTGCTGCATGGAAAATGCTAATGCAGCTCCCACAGCGATAGGTATTGTTCCACCAACAATTGCAGAACTTCCTGGTAATCCCACTTCAGATGCTGCGACGTGCATGGAACCGCCTTTACCTTTCGAACATCCTGTTTTCTTACAATAGAGTTCTGCCATCAGCGCCCTTATGTTACCGCCTTTAGCTATGAAATGGCCGTGAGAACGATGAGTGCTGAAAACATAATCATCTTTTTTCAGCGAAGAACACACTCCTGCCGCTACAGCCTCTTGTCCAATGTAGAGGTGGCATGGTGTGATGAGTTCTTTTTTGGGAGGGAGGATAAGCTCTGCAACTTTTTCCTCAAACATTCGAATCTTCACCATTGTCGCATACATTTTTCGCAAAACATCCGCTGGGGCATCTAATGCGAGCGAACTTTGTTCTTTTTCATTCAAGTTTAATTCGCTCCTCTTGCCCGTAATTCTTGTACCATTGAATAAAGGCCTTCAAGCCTTCTTTTAGGTCGTATTTGGACTCCCACGCTAGGATTTTTTTTGCTTTCTTTGCGTTGGCAATCAGCTGTTTGACCTCTCCTATTCTCGGTTCCACATTGACGGGTTTCATCTTTCCCTTTTTACCGCATAGATCTATGATCATGTTTGCCAAATCGATTATGCTTACCTCTTTACCGCTGCCAATGTTGATTGGCTCTAGCCTTGATTTGTGTTTTAGAACGAGGTCGAAGGCTCTGATAGCGTCTTCTATATATGTGTAATCTCTTGTTTGTTGGCCGTCTCCGTATATAACAGGTGGTATATTGTTCAGAACTCTTCTAGTAAATATTGATATTACGCCGCCATATCCAATATCTCTTTGTCGTGGACCGAAAATATTGAAAAATCTGGGTATGGAAATATCCATGCCATACGTTTGGACGTACGCATTACACATCCTGTCGGCAGCAATTTTGCTAGCTCCATAAGGATGCGGAGCATCCAAAGGATGTTTTTCGTCTATAGGAACATATTGAGCTGAGCCGTATACCTCACTAGTGGAAGTATGAATCACTTTCTTAACGTCGTATATTCTTGCCACTTCTAAAACGTTCTGTGTTCCCATCACATTTATTTCATAAGTAAGTCGGGGTTCGACGTAGGATCTATCTACATGAATTTGAGCTGCTAGGTGAAAAACTGTGTCCACGTCACGGATGATTCTTTCCAAAAGGTCGAAATCTCTGACGTCACCTTTTATCAACTTGAAATTTCTGTAATCCAACAGATGCCTGACATTTAGTAGATTTCCACTCAGAAAATTATCTAAGCAGAGTACCGTGTGTTTTTCTTTGGTGTATTTCTCGCAGAGGTAGCTTCCTATGAATCCTGCACCGCCAGTAATCAACATCTTCATTTCCCATGCCTCCGAATAAGCTCTTTATAAATATCTTCCATCTTCTCCATCTCTTTATAGTAATTGTTTCTCTCTTCGATTATTTTTCTGTTAATCTTCCCAAACCGTTTTCTTACGTCCTCATTCCTTAATAAGTAAATAATCTTTTCGGCTAAGGCTTTCGGATCTTTTATTGGAACAAGAAGCCCATTCACTCCATCTTCAACCCACTTTTTATTGTCCGCGACATCAGTGATTACCACTGGTAGTCCACAAGCCATTGCCTCTGCTGTGCTGGCAGCGATACCAGCGTCTGAAAGCGATGTGGAAACGTAAACGTCCATTGCATTTAAGTGCTGTGGGAGTTCATCGTTTCGGACAAAACCTATAAACTTTACATTTTCCTCGACGCCTAAAGATTTGGCTAATTCTTTCAGCTTTTTTTCTTCAGAACCTTTTCCAGCGATCACGAATTTTGTTTCTGGAATTTTCCCTAGCACTAAGGGCGCAGATTTAATCAATGTTTCAATGTCGTAAATGGGTTCGAGGTTTCTTAAACTTATCACAGCAGGTGAGTCATAGAGTTCTAATTTTGCCTTAAGCGTTTCACTTTTATGGCTTGGGCTGAACTTATGGGTGTCAACTCCAAAGTAGATGAGCTCAATCTTTTCGGGGGGGACTCCCAGCTTCTTCATGGCTTCCTTCATGTGTTTGGCGTCGCATGTTATTACGTCTGCTTTTTTTAGGGTAAATATTGCGATATACTTCTTTATCATGGAAATGAGGCGCTTCTCGGGAACGGCTAGAACATCTGAACCCCAAGCTGCTACTACGAATGGTTTGAAGCTGCATAGTGCACCGAAAAGTCCATAGTTGGTTACGTAATGTGCATGTAAAACGTCTGGGTCTATTCTCTTGATTAGAGCTCTTATTCTATAGATGGATGCTATTTTAAGTGGGAATGTGGCGCTCTTAACCAGCACTGGGAGTTTCAAAACATGAATGGTTGTTCCCTCAATTTGGGCATTTTCGAAGGAAATCACATGAACTTCATGTCTTCTGCTAACGAAGTATTTGACCCATCTACTCGTGTGAACACTCGCTGCATTCGCCAAATAGCATATTCGCACTGCATTCACTGCCTCGCTTTTATAGGTCAGTTACTAAGAGTAACAAAAATAACAAAGCGAGGTATATAAGTGAAAAAGACTATTCTTCTCAACTTTGAAAGCGGTATGATGCTCAAACAAATGCTTTGAGAATATTTTTGGAGCTTGTATAAGCGACTGTACAGTTACAAAATCATCCAAGCCATGCAAATTGTTTCGAGCGCTAAGCGAAATTCAGCCATGTGATTATTATGGCTTCATCCCAAAAGTTGGTAAGGGCTCTATGTTGCTTGCTTGTATTCTTCGAGAAGTTTGTCGATGAAACTTCGCAGGTACTCCTCACTAACTCGCCTTTTGAATTCTTGGTACATTTCTTCTGGCAGTCGCCACTTGTCTTCCACGGTTTTTGCGACCTTGGCCGGGACGCCGTACGCGATTGAGAAGTCCTGTAAGTCTTTTGTGACGAGGCTGGATGCTCCTATGAGGCATTCGCGGCCTACGACCACTCCTGGAAGCAATGTGACGTTTACGGCGATTCGACTGCCGAATTTGATGTATGGCGCTTTTGGTATGAATTTCTCTATTTGCCGCC
>CAYZEP010000017.1:0-22468 GCA_964477645.1 uncultured Candidatus Bathyarchaeia archaeon
ACATTTTATAAGTGTCATAGATTATTCCCATTTCTCTGGAACTTGTTCCTATATCGGGTGCAGGGACATCTGTATCAGGGCCTATAATTGGCATAATTTCATAAGTGTATCTTCTAGTCACACGTTCGATTTCTTTAGGTGACAGTTTTTTGGGATCGCAGATAACACCGCCTTTTGCACCGCCAAATGGTAAATCAGCAACTCTACATTTCAATGTCATGTCCATAGAAAGAGCAGTTATCATGTCCAAGGTTACATCAGGGCTGTATCTTATACCACCTTTAGTGGGTTCATATAATTTGTAGTGTTGAACTCTGTAACCCTTAAAAATTTTTATTGAATCATTGTCCATAATTACAGGAAACTGTACGCTTAGCCTTGTCGAAGGGTTTCTTAAAAAATCAACAATTCCCCCCTCAACAATTCCTTCTTTTTCGTTTATAATTCGAATTCCTTCATCAAAATGTAATAAGATTCTTTTTAAATAATCAAACTCTTCCGTTACATCCCTTTTTGAATCCATGAATAAACATCTCTTGTCAATTTTTTTGGAACTTCTTTCTAGAGAGAGTAATCAGTAGAAGAAATGCACGTTTTAAAGATTTCTATTTGTTTTTCTACAATTAAAACATACTATTTATTAGAACTTTTTCCTGAAGACTATTCATGGATTATTAGAGAAGTAGGCGATAGGCTCATTGACATGTACAGAGAACTAGGCATTGAGGTTGAGATAGAATATTTTGAGGGCGGCTTTACTCTCAAGTATAAAAGTTGCCCCTATTACAAACTTGTTAAAACTCAACAGAAAACTTGGCTCTGCAACCTCCGCAAGAAAACGCTAGAATACGTTATTTCAAGAGTCAGCCACGGTAAAAAGGGCAAAATCAAAATTATAAAATCCTTGCTCCAAAACGAGCACCCATGCGAGTACGCTATATTTCTAAAAGGTTTCCTTGAAAAAGAAGAAAAAGCGTCCTGAAAAACAGACAACAATAACACATGTGATTGACATTCGATGTTTCTTTCCTAGAACGGCATATTAATTAAAACTCTATTATAGTTAGGAGTAAGGAGTCATCAATCATGAGCTTTGAAATGTGGGCTGAGAAATACCGACCGAAGATATTAGATACCATGGCCAATCAAAAAGAAATAGTTGAACGCTTGAAGAGTTTCGCCAAGTCAAGAAATGTACCGCATTGTATTTTTGCTGGGCCTCCAGGAACTGGAAAAACCACAGCGGCGCTTTGCTTAGCTCGAGATCTTTACGGTTCAGCGTATAGAGAGCACATTATGGAGCTAAATGCAAGCGATGAAAGGGGAATTAATGTAGTTCGGGAGACTGTGAAAACGTTTGCCAGAGTCCGTTCTATTGGCGAAATTCCTTTCAAAATTATGATTCTAGATGAATCGGATAACATGACATCTGATGCTCAGCAAGCCCTAAGACGGACAATGGAACGTTATACTGAAACTTGCAGGTTTATTCTTATCGCAAACTACAGCGGAAAAATAATAGAACCCATTCAATCCCGATGCGCACCTTTCCGCTTCACCTACTTGCCCAGAGAAGAACAAGATAACTACTTGAAACACATCGCAGAAAACGAAAGTGTGAAGCTTTTAAAGGATGGATTGGATGCAATTTTTGAGGTTTGCGGTGGAGACCTAAGAAAGGCAATAAACACCTTACAAGCGGCAGCTTCACTAAACAAACCTGTAGACGCGAAAGTTATCTATTCAATCGCGGGGAAGGCTCATCCAGCAGATGTACAAAAAATGATAGAAATCGCAATGAACGGTAACTTTTTGGAGGCAAGAAAGCAACTGCGTGATATGATCCAAAAATATGGAGTTGCTGGAAGCGACATAATCCGTCAAATCCACACGGAAATCTTTAGGGCTGACATTCCAGAACAATGGAAGATAAGGCTGGCTGACGTTGTTGGCGAGATAGATTATAGGCTTGTTGAAGGTGCAGATGAAGAGGTTCAGCTAAGCGCTTTGTTGGCTAGACTTGTTGAGGCTAGCTTCGAGCTAAAAAAGACAGATTAGGTGTAGAGTTTTGTATGCTGCTTGGACAGTTAAGCATAAGCCACAATCCTTAGCCGAGGTTGTTGGAAACAAAGAAGCAATCCAAAAGTTCGTTAATTGGGTTAAGTCTTGGGAAAAAGGTATCCCAAAAAAGAAGGCTGTTTTCCTATATGGACCGCCAGGCATTGGGAAGACAGTTACTGTTGAAGCTTTGGCTAACGATTATAATATGGAGTTTGTGGAGAAAAACGCAAGTGACTACAGAACAGAAGACGCCATAAACCGTTTCGCTGGTTTAGCCTCGCAATATAGTTCTTTGTTTGGTGGAAAGCGGATGATTCTCCTAGATGAATTGGACGGGATAACAGGAACAGCGGACAGGGGTGGAGTGAAGGCAATAACCGAAATTGTGAAAATCGCTCAATCTCCGATAGTTTTGATCGCTAACAGTCCATATGATCCGCGCTTCTCGAATCTTCGCAACTACTGCCTTCTAATAGAGTTTAAGAAACCTCCAACGGGCGAAGTTGCAAAACACCTAAAACATATTTGCGTGGTTGAGGGGATTCAAGTAGATGAAAACGCCCTAAAATTTATTGCTCAACGTTCAGAAGGCGATGTCCGCTCAGCGGTGAATGACCTTCAAGCTTTAGCTCAAGGCAAGAAAAGGCTAACTTACGAGGATGTTTCTTGGCTTGGTTACCGCGATAGGCATGAAACGATTTTCACCGTTTTGCGAATGATAATTTATGGAAAAACATGCGTCGGCGCAAAACAGGCAATGGACATGGCTGACGTTGATATTGACATGCTTTTTGAATGGATATACGAAAACGTTCCTGCACACCTAACCGACCCCCACGACTTGACAATGGCGATGGATGCCCTTTCAATCGCGGACCTTTATCGCGGTAGAATCCGCTCCACCCAAGATTGGAGTTTCACACGCTACGTAATTGATTATATGACTGCAGGCGTGGCCATGGCTAGGCAAAACACTGAAGTTCACGGGTGGATACCGTTCAAGTTTCCACAGCGCATACAAATGTTGTCGAGGTCTAAGGCTGAACGTGCAATGCGGTTAAGCATAGGTCGTAAGATTAAGCGTAAATGCCATATTTCAGCCGTCAGAGCCTCAAAAGAGGTTCTTCCGTATCTGCGAATTATATTCGAAAACAATGTGGAGATGGCTGCTGGACTTGCCAAATGGCTTGATTTAGACACGGAAATGGTTAACTATATTGTCGAAAGCGAAGAAAAAGCTAAGGCCATAGTTAAATTGCTGAGTTAGAAGCTTTGCTCAATTTAATGGATTTTGCTTCCTAGCGCAACATCTTTTTCTGGTTGTAACACTACAACATTGCCTTCATTGTCTTCAGCGGCTAAGATCATGCATTGGGATTCTACGCCCATGAGTTTTCGGCGTTGAAGGTTTAGGATGAAGGCACACTTTCTGCCCACAAGGTCTGCAGGCTTGTACCATTGCAAAAGTCCAGCTACAGCTTGTCTTTTCTCCGTTCCAAAATCAACAATCATTTTTATGAGGTTTCGTGAACCCGGAATCTGATTTGCCTCTATAATTTTTCCAACACGGAAGTCCAGCTTTTGAAACCCCTCAAACGATATTTCCATTTTTCATTAGCCTCCATTTTTCCATTTTTCAAGTAGTAACGATTATTAAGTTTTGTGTGTTTTTCTTTTTCGTTTTATCTTTTCGACTGTTTTTGCTACGCTTTTCCAGCCTTCGCTTTTTTTCGAATAGACTATTTCGAAGGCTTCCTTCGAAGTTAATCCGTGCAGTTCTTCGCCAACAGCTTTTCTCGTTAGGTATGTTGCTGCGTTTAAGACTTCGCCGTTCAGTCTCGAATCCGTTAAATCGGCTAAATGGCAAATTAAGGCTTCAATTGTGTGGGGTCTAATTGGGCCGTAGTCACCGTGATGGGCAGATACTATGTGAACTAGCTCTAATGGGAAGCTTCTTCGGACAAGCTCTGAAATCACAAGAGATAAATGATCCATGTAATCAGCTAAGCCTGTTGGAATGTATCTTCCATTTTCATTCACAGCATAAGTGACTGGCTTAAAAACGTCATGCAACAAAACGCCAGCTATAACAAAATCACGGTTCACTTTTCCACGGTAAACCTTCTCCACAGAATTACACATTGCTAACGCGATATTGGCTGTTGAAACAATATGCTCGATGTAACCACCTGGGTAGCAATGGTGGTGTGACAAGCCGGCTGGTGAAACGTCAAGAGGCAGACCTGAGTAAGTTTTTCCGTCCATTTCAAATGTTGGATTTTCCAGTAATTCAATAACCTTTTTTCGAAGGTTTTTATCACAAATTTTATCCGTTAACTCTTTGAGTTTTGGGTGAAGCAATTTGCATTTCACTTCCTATTTGTTATTTGCTTATGTGTTATTGATTTTTCGTTTTTTCTGATGTTGCTATTTCATGAGCTTTTAGAGTTGGTTCTGGAATACGGTTATAGCGTGCGCAGTGCTTGACGATTTTGATAGCTGTTTTTAATGAAATCATGTGTCCAACACTAACATAAACGGGTTTACATCCGCGTTTTGTTGTAACTGTTGCGCCAATAACTTCGCCTTTGTGCTTTAGAAAAAGAACGTCCTTTCTGATCTTAAAATCCTCGGCTTCGCCAAGTAACCTGCTTTTTGCCACACCTATTGTTGGTTTGCCTATCACAAGTCCTAAGTGACTCGCAAATCCGCATCTATAAGGATGCGCAAAACCTTGACCATCGGCAAGGAAAACGTCTGGCTGTATCCTTAGCTTCTTAACGCTCAAAACTGTTGGCGGAATTTCTCTGAAAGAAAGCAATGTTGGAATATAGGGGAGGCGAGTTTTACAAAGGGTTGTTTGTGATTCCACAAGCTTAAGAGAATCGTAATCCAAAACTGCCACGGCGCCGATGGATATTCCCTTGCCATAAGAGACATCCACGCCTGCAACGTAACGAATTTTTTCTGGAAGTATGTCCTCAAAAATGATTTGCTTAGACAATCTTAATTGTGTTTTATGTGCTTTTTTAATTGAAAAGTTAGACTTTATGCCAGTGGCATTCATCAATTAACCTTTCGCTTTCTTTTTTGCAGATTTTCAAAGTGCTTCAAATATTTTTCAAGCGATTTTCTTCGTACTTCTTGCGTTATATCGCCTCGGGTAGTTTCGATAATCTTCCTTGCAACATCACACTTTCTTCTAAGCCCTGGAACAAGCATGTAAGCCTCATCCATAGCCATAAGCTCAATGTAGATTTCGTCCATTATTTGTAAGCATTTTTCACCTTTTTCTACGTCTCCTTCTCGCAGAGCATCCAAAGCCAAGCGTCTGTATTCACCTATAACATCTGCTAACCCAAGCGCATAATCAACTGAAGGCACGTCAATTTCCTTAGGTGTTGTGAATCTCGACTTCTCAATTAAATTTAGAAATATGCTTGCTTCCGAAAATTCTTGAAGTGCAGCATTGTATAAGCCACTATAAACAATATCGGGATATGTGGCTGAGGCATCGTTTAGCTTTGAAATTATCCCTTTTGCTGTTTCAATGAGCTTTTTTGCTTCCTTCAACCTTTTTTGATGAATTAAGAGTATTGCCTGTTTTGAAAGGCTTGTTGCTTTTCGCATGTCTTTTTGAAGGTTTTCTCGCGCTTTTTCCTTTGTCACCAGTTCGTTCCTTATTTCCTTTAAGACAGTTTTTAAGGAAGGCATGAGACTAACACCTGTTTCAGTTTAGAATAGATAGCTAAGTATTTTATTGTATCCTTTAGGTTGTATGCTTAAAAAATGTAGAGGGTGAGGATGGTATGGTTTTTGTATTGTTGTTACTCTGTTGGTGGTGGGGGTTCTTTCCATTTCTCTATAAGCAGTTTGGTGTCTCCAAGTTTGAAGGTCACTTTTACGAATATGGAATCTGAACCTTTAAATGGGAACATACTGTCTTCAGCTAGGTCTTTTGGTAGGTAAATCAGGAATTTGCCGTCTTTCCTTCTGAACAATCGTCCTCTTCCTTCGTTAACCATTTCGTATTCCACCTTGATTCAATTTTTGGTTTAAGACCAAATTAGTAGATAAGATGTTATTTAAAAGCTTTTTTCTTATTTAATACGCAAAAAGCAATTATCAATTAATCATTGCCTAAGAAATTGAATCATTTGCAAGAGATACTAACGGTCACCAAATCTTACAGATTTTCCAAGTCTGCTTAATAATACAACTCGACTATCCTCTGATTCGTCAACGATGTGGTACCCAGTTTCCTTTGCTAATTGCGTTGCAAATTCACATATTTCCCCATATTTTGGCATGTTTTCATAACCTAAACGAAGCCTAGAGAACCCAACATGCATGTAAGCTTTAGGCTCAACATACGTTGGATTAGCCTTTTCAATCAGTTTGGCGTAACCCTCTATGTTTTTCATGTTGAAACCGCGCGCCAACGTTATCCGAATCACCGTTGGACACTGAAAACTGGGCAAAAGTGCTAAAGTTTCGTTCAATTTTTCCCAAGCTTTCGGAATCTGGGGACGGCAAACGTGTTTAAACACTTCTTCGTCTGGAGCGCAGACAGAAACATAAAGCTGTGTTGGCTCTTCGCTTAATTTGGCTAGAGCTGAGGGCACAGTTCCATTGGACACGAGGAACGTGGTGAATCCCCTTCCGTGGAAGGTTTTAATGAGTTCTCCTATCGGCTCATAGAGTGTCGGCTCACCAGTCAAACTTATGGCTACATGTTTAGGAGTTAAGGCTTCTCTGAATTTTTGCTTGTCTGTATTCACGTTACCCTTGTACCCGCTTAAAATTGCATGTTGCGCCTCTATGCTTCTCTCGACAATTTCTTCCGGCGGATCCCAAATTGGCAATTTCATCTCATCCCATGATATCTGAAGATCGCCGCTCTGGGCTCTCCAACAGAATAAGCACCGTTGCGTACAGTAAAAAAGCGCGGGGGTCATTTGAATGCATTGATGCGTCTTTATTCCGTAAAATTTCTGTTTGTAACACGATCTGTCATTAACTAAAGTTTCGTAGAGCCATCTGCACCTTTTAACAGCTGAATGCCTACCAACAAAGTGATACCTCTGTTTTTTCAATGCCTCTATTAAGAATGGCGGAACCAAATTCTCCAAGGCATGTCACTTTTCAAGTATACTACACATAGTTCTGTAAGGAAAAAGAAAGACCGTGTAATAAAAGCAATTATTTTTCAAAACAATACTCAACTTTCTGAAATTCAGCGCAGAGATCGGCAACATCTTTCCTAATGTTTTCTGGCTTTTCTTCATCGAGAGTCGCTCTCTTGATTAACTCAGCTATCCTTAACATTTCCTCTCTCTTCATTCCATGCCTCGTGACTTCGCACGTGCCAATCCTAATAACGCAGTCAGAGATTATGTTTGCCCGTTGAAGCTTTTCCGCTACAACTCTACCCTTCTCGTAATTGCCGTAATCCAGTATTATTTGATGCGACCGGGTGAACCCTAAATGCTTGCAAATTACAGGAAAACCGTAATCATCCAAAGTTTTGGCTAAAGTTTGTGAGTTGCGGATCACTTGGATCGCGTAGGCTTTGCCGAATTTTTTCATTTCAGCCAATGCCAAAGTCAATGCTGCAACGCGGTTCCAATGGGCGTTATCCACAAAGGCGGGGTAGATTTTCTCTTTCAGAATTTCTCCATGTTCTTTATCTGCTATAATTATGCCTCCTTGCGGACCGAAAAAGGTTTTATGGGTTGAACCAAACAATGCGCATGCGCCTTCCCTTAAGGGGTCTTGAAACTGTCCGCCTGCGATTAGTCCCATGACATGTGAGCCGTCAAATCCCACAATTGCATCATTTTCACGTGCAACCTTGGCTAACTCTTTTACTGGATTGGGGAAGGTAATCAAACTTGCGCCAAAAATCACGATTTTAGGCTTTATGCGTTTTATGGCTTCTTTTGCTTCTTCAACCTTTATGTTCATGTCATTCTTTGAAAAGGGAAAAGGCATCGCCTTAAGATTGAAAAGTCCTGCTAAACCCTCTTGCCAAATTCCTGGATATCCGCCGTCTTCGGGGGAAATGCACATGAGCATATCGTTGGTTTTTGAGAAACTGCCTAGGAAAATTAAGTCAGCAATATGCCCAGAAAGGGGGCGTAAATCTGCAGTGTCGGCTTTGAAAACTTCCTTTGCTATTTCCTCGCCGTACTGTTCAATTTCATCGATGATTTTTGTCCCTTTGTAGAAATGGTCTCTTGCAGTATAGCGGTGTCCAAGATCGGATGAAAGGAGGCTTCTAACAGCTGGGCTCATGACGTTTTCTGAAGGAATGAGGTTTAAGCACTCTTTTCCACGCCATTGCTCATGCTTCTGGACTAAGCTTAAAATCTCGTCAATCATGTTCAAACCACTTTGCAGATTAGCGATATTACTGAGGCGTTAGATTAAAATTACTATCTGTAATTCGCGTTTTTGACAATTTAGCCATAAACGTGAATGAGGAAAAGGTAAAGCTTAAAATGTTGCTGGTATTAGAAGTGTTCAAATCTTAAATGCTATTTACGAGGGAAAACATTTGGCGAAACCTTTCCTGAAGAAAATAAAATCTTTAGCGTTTATATTACTTATTCTAGCATCTACAATAATGGCTCTTTCATTTTTGTCTCAGGTGATGGCGGAGACTGAGATAATCTCCTTGACACCACCATCTGGGTACGTTGAAACAACTGTTCAGTTAATCGCTAACATAAGTACGGCTAACGGAACGTACGTGGTGCAATTTAATGGAGAAAATGTTACCAGCGGAACTGCTGCGGAAAATAATGTAAATGCGTCGTTCACCATTCCTCATGTGTCAGAAGGCGACCATAATGTAACGATAATTGATACAACAACTGGAGACAATGACACAACAACCTTTGAAGTGCTAATCTCATACTCATTTAAGCCTCTCGTCCCCGAGTCGCCAAATCAACTCCAAGAAGGGGCAAATGTGACAATCTCTATAAATATGACGGGTGGGGCTTCAAACTATACGTATCCTAATATGACAGTTCAAATTCCGTCTGAAGATGCAACGTATGAAGCTTTGAAAAACATTACTACGGATGCTACAGGAGACTTTTATGACAATATAACCTATCCAAGCGACTTTTCAAGCGGCGCAAATACTAACTTTACTGGAGAATACAGTATACTTTTCAACGAAACCGTTGTAAGCCAATTCTTCATAGGGTTAACGAACTCTAGTAAATATCATAGGGGCGACATTGTAGATATCCACGCGGTTGATTATTATCCACCCAACGAAAACGTCACGCTTACCATAAAACTTGGGGACACACTCATCGATTCCATAAATTGGACCGCTACAGACGGAATTATCAACTATGACTGGACTGTGCCCTCCAATGCAACAATTGGAAACTATACATTAAGCATTGAACCAGTTCCAACTTCAAAACAGAAAGCTAATGACACCCAAATCTTCGAGATTCCAGGCTTTAAGACAAAAATATCCACACTTAATCTCGCCAACATAACCGTACCTGATATTTTTGTTAGGACATACGATAATCTTACGAAGACTTACTATAATACAACTAGCGATGCAGATGGATTAGCAGTTCAAATGCTTGACATAGGCGATTATGGTTGCGAGGCATTTTTCAAAGATGTCAGAGTCGACGAATCAAACTTCACAATCACAAAAGAAGAGGTTAATTTTACATCAGGTGAATGGTTACATACGTTGAATTTAACATGCCAACTGACTACAATGAACATAAACGTGATAGATGAGCAAAACGTCAGCATTCCGCAAGCTTCTATAAACTTGAGTTATAACTACACCACTAATCTAGATAAAAAAGAAAACATGACAGGCACAGACTTTGGTGAAACAAATATCACGGGAACATTGCAACTGTATTCTTTACTTCCAAACGTCACCTACACGGTAAACGCTTCACGTTATGGAGAAGTTTTCAACCAAGACAACAACACTCTCTATAGTTTAACTGCAATAGCATACACCGAAGTAAGAATCGTATGTCCAGTAAGAACGTTGCAGGTTAACGTTACGGATACACACAACCAACCCATTGAAAGCGTTACTGTAAAGGCCCAAGAACTAATGGGTGGATTGAGTTACAGCGAGAACACAGATATTAGCGGAACAGCTGTTTTAAACTGCACCTTCGGAAAATATGCTGTCACAGTCTATGTAGGCGAAATATTGTTAAACGGGACCAGTGTGGATTTGTTTGAAAACCAGACCATGTCCATAATCTGCAAACTTTACGGTTTAAATGTTTCAGTTAAGGTTGTTGACTATTTTGGACAGCCAATTTCAAATGTAAATGTAACATTGCAACGGGAGGGCCTGACACCCTATTCAGATCGGACACGATCCGACGGCACAACTACATTTGACAACATTATTGGCGGAAGCCTAAAAATAACTCTTTACCTACCTAGCCAAACGCAACCATGCGTAACAAGTAGCTTCTTTATCGACAATTCAACAACGATCCAAATTAAAATAGAGAAATACGTGATGCTGGCGGGCTTTTTTGTCGAAACAAGCCATTTAACAACAGTAATAATAATCGTGGTGGCGGCAATTCTAATTTCCTCGATAGAAGTTTACATGAGGAAACGCCATAAACCACAAAAAAGCGAAAGTTAAAGCTGAAATAAAGAGTTTGAGAGAAAAAAGTTTATATCAACTCTCGCGAAATATGCTTGTTAGAGAAGTACCTACAACAATAAAGTTTTGTGATTAAAATAGTCAAAGGTTGTGCGTGTGTTGGCTCAAGTGAAAATTTGTTCTCCTACATGTAAATTCTTCAAATGTACGGAAAACGCCGTTATCTACCGCCAAGGTAAAGTATGGTGCAGATTGACTGAAGAAATGTGCAATGTTGCAAACTGCGGGTACGCCATTTGCATAAAAAGACGATTGCTTCCGAGAGGAATCTGTGGAGAAACTGTAAAAAGAAAAACTGTTGAAAAAGAACCTGAAGAGATTATTGGACCAACAATAAAGCTTCGTGGAAGGACTCTTCGCAAAATCGGAGAGAAAGAAATCTTCTAACATCAGCGCAAGAGCCTCAAAGATCTAAGCAACTCAACTTTTCACGATTTCAGTAGTGCATTCTCTAATTATTTTTATTTGGCTGGAATGCGCTTAACAACGGGCGGCTTTATTTTCTTCAAGACTCTATAGCCACAAACTATACATTTTATCTCTCCGCCGCGCAGTTCCAACTCTTCAGAAGGAACTTTTGCTCCACATCTTACACACTCATAAACGATCCCAGTTGCTGTTTTCTCCATGTCAATTTCCTCTCCGTACAAAGAAAGCCATTTTGCTTTTAAATGTTTTCAGAGGCTGTTATATCTTGTAATGGAAGGGTGAAGCTTGAAGAGACGTTTAAGAAAAATTCTTTCAGAAATCCTTCCTCCAGAGGACTTAGCCAACGTTTACAATTCTTATGACATTGTGGGGGATATAGCGATTATACGCTTAACAGGGACTTCCAGAAGATATGGCCAAGCTATTGCAGAAGCGATTATGAGTGTTCATAGTAATGTTAAAACGGTTTTGGCTCAGATAAGCCCTGTTTATGGAGATTTTAGAGTTCGAAAATTAGAATATGTTGCTGGCGAAAATAAAACGGCAACTGTTCACAAAGAATTTGGATGTTTATTCACGGTTGATGTTGAGAAATGCTATTTCTCACCCAGACTTTTCTACGAAAGAATGCGAATTGCAGAATTGGTTGAGAACAGCGAAGTCGTTGTGAACATGTTTGCAGGGACAGGCTGTTTTTCCATAATTATTGCTAAACATTCAAACGCTAAAAAGGTGTATTCGATTGATGTTAACCCTGCAGCCGTTCGCTACATGCAAGAAAACGCGAGAGTAAACGGAGTCTATGGAAAAGTCATTTCGATGCTTGGTGATGCCAAAGAAGTTATCGAGGAAAGACTTTGCCATGTAGCTTCCAGAATTCTTATGCCCTTACCTGAAAAAGCACTTGAATACTTGCCCTATGCTCTATTAGCCCTTAAAAAGACTAAGGGTTGGATACATTACTATGATTTTGAACACGCCAATAAAAACGAGAATCCAATCGAGAAGGTTAAGTTAAAAGTGGCTGAAAAACTTGAAAGCTTAGATGTAGCCTTTGAATTTCCCTTTAGTCGAGTTGTTAGAACAACTGGTCCAAACTGGTATCAAATAGCTTTAGATATTAAAGCAATTTTTTCGCAAAACTGAAATGATGAATATGCATGGAAAGCATTTATGGATGTTGTTTTAGTATGGTGTAATCGGTGGAGGCTATTGAGCATCAAAGTAGGAGCATGTGGCATATACTGCGGGTACTGTCCAGTTTATAAGCGAAAAGAAAAGGGCTGTCTAGGATGCGAATGGGTTAGTGAACAATTAAGAAAGTTCAGAGAATCTCATAAGGGCTGCACTTTCTGGGAGTGTGCAAAAGAGAAAAATGTGAAATGCTGCCTTCTATGCGGGGGATTTCCATGTCAAATACATTATGGAAAGGAAGCAGTTTATACCGTCGAATCGCTGAACATGTGGAAAGAACTCACGGAAAAAGGATTCAACTTTTCAAAATAATCTAAGGATTCTTATGAAAACGTTTTATATTCTAAAGACAAGAACACAGAGGGAGGGATGAGACATCAAGAAGAAACTGATGGACATACTTGCATGTCCGATTGATAAGCACCATCCGCTTGAACTACACATTTTCGAAGAAAAAGACGAGATAGTTGAAGGGGTAATCATTTGTCCAAAATGTTTGAGATGGTATCCGATACGTGATGAAATTCCAGAGATGCTTCCCGACGAACTGCGGAAGGAAAATGAAGACATGCCATTTCTCAAAAAATGGAAGGGAAAAATTCCAGAAAAGATTCTGTTTGAAGGTAAACCCTTTAATCTCAAAAGCGCAAAATCAAAATGAGGATTTAAACAAAATTTTTACTCTAGCTTCACTGCCTTACCTTTTACTGAAGAGCGTAATGCTGCTTCAGCTATTTGAAGAGCCTTTAACCCGTCGATTCCAGTTATTAATGGCTTCTCCCTTCTCAAAATGCAATTTGCGAAGTGTTTAAGCTCAAGTTTTAGGGGCTCTTGCCAAATGTATCTTGGTTGCACGGTTTCCTTTGCATTCTCAATTGTCAGCTCTTGTGTGATGTAATCAAGTTTCATTATGGCTTCGCTTCCAGTTACTATTAATGTTCTTGTCTTGTATGGTGTTAACCAGTTAGACTCTATAAAAGCGCTTTTTCCGCTTTCGTAGGTGAGCATTATCTGGGCGTAATCCTCAAATTTTCTATGTCTCATGCTTCCAGTTTTTGCGTAAACAGCAATTGGGTCTTGATTGAAAATATATCTCATAACGTCTATATCATGAATTGCCGTGTCCTTAATTACTCCCACATCACCTATTCTTTCCGGCCATTGAGAAACTCTTTTTGCAGTAGCACATACAAGGTCACCGATTTTTTTGCTTCCAACCGCTCTTCTAATGTATTGCAATCCTGGAATAAATCGCATCAAAAATCCCACTGTGAGATGTAACCTTTCTTTTTCAGCCGTTTGTAACAGTTCCTTTGCTTGTTTCACATTTGTAGCCATTGGTTTCTCAACTAGAGCATGTTTTCCTGCCTTCAACACTTTTAATGCCTCTTTTGCGAGGCTTGTTGACCATGTGCATATGCTTACCGCATCGATTTCTTTGTTCTTCAGCATTTTTCCGCTGTTTGTATAAGGTTTTGCACCGAATTGATTGGCCGCATTTTTGGCTTTCTCGGCGTTTATGTCGCAGATGGCGATGAGCTCTGTTTCTTCTAATTCTTTAAAGACTCTTGCGTGGTTTTTTCCCCAGAACCCTGTTCCTATAACTGCTACGCCTAACTTTTTCATTTTTTCCACATTCCTCTTCCTAAACCACGATATATGAAACCTTCTTTTTCAACTTTATCCGACTCAATAATTCCTTCCAGATCAACAATTGCAGCTGGCATTCTCATTATAACTTTCAATTTTTTGAGGTTAAGGCGTTTAAACTGGTCATGCCCCGTCAGTATTATTGCACAGTCTGCCCGTTCTACAACTTCTGTTAGATTCTTTTTAAAAGGACATGGTATGTCTATCATTTCATCGCCTGAAAAGTACGGGTCATGAAGACCAACTTTCGCACCTTTAGCTTCTAACATTGTAGCAAGTTTTTTCGCCGCAGTTTTTGGAGGACTTTTCATGTTTGTAGTTTGTGCAATTCCAAGCAAAGCAACTTTTGCCCTCCTCAATGTTTTTCCACAGTCTCTCAATGCACTTTGAATTAGGCTGACTACGTGTTTAATCATTTCCTCATTTATTTCTCTGGCAATTGTGGGAATTCGGAGTTTCACGTTTAGATTTTCTGAATCTTCAAGTAGAAGATAGGCTTCTCGAATATTTTCTTCCGCAAGTGTCGGCAGCGAAAGCACATTACAAACATCATCGTTCAAGAGCTTACGAGTTTCAAGGTAATCGACACCTGCTTTTTCGCAGAAAAGAGCAAATTCGTTAGCGATAGCAGCGTTTACGTCTCTTTGTGCGCTCTCGAAAAGCGTAGCCAATTCTACTGATTTTACATTAGCTACTCTTTTGACGCCTTTTTTTGCAATGGTCTCCAAGATGATTGAAGCAGAATCCAAGCTATTTTTGCTAAGTGCTGCAACCATTCGCTCATGATTTGCAAGTAATTCTAAAGATTGCGCATTTAAAACTCGAATTGGGCTGTAAGCTAAACCAAAATCAACTCCAACTTTAAGTCCTGAAGTGTTTTCCAAAATTTCTTTAATCACGTCTTCTATAAAACCAAATCTGGCGGCACTCATAACGATGACCAAGGAGCCATGGCGAAGATTTGAGCCCACTTGTTTACAAGCGTTTTCTATATGCGAATGATCCGCCTTTTTCCTTTCGTCGGTTTTCACAGGAATTGTTATGGCAATAACATCGCTTTGGGAAACGGCACTCTTAATGTCGTTCGTAGCGCTTAAGCGCCCAGTTTTTACATAAGTCTTCAATGTAGATTCTACTTCATGTCTTAAAAACGAAGTCTTTCCTTTGGCAAGAAGGTTCACTATTGCTTGGTCTGCATCTACGCATATGACTTTGAATCCAGCTTCAGCGAAGAGGCAAGCGTGGAGAACGCCGATTTGTCCGCAACCTATAATGCTAACTGTGTATTTTTCGCGTTTTTCAGCCGTATCCATTTCTTCTTGTTTTGCATACAATACTGACTGTGACATATTGACGTTCTCCGTAATTCCTTTGGAATTGGTTAATCTTTCAGGCTTTCAATTATCTTTTTAAGGTTTACACTGTATTCGTTTACGAGCTTTAATGCCTTTTCTTGATTCTTCGCTTCTGCATATAGTCGGTAAATTGGTTCAGTACCGCTTGGTCTCATTAAAATGGCGCTTTTGTCTTTAAACCATATTTTTACTCCGTCAATAGTGTTTATGTTTAATCCTTTTACTTGTTCGATTAATTTTTCCAATACTCTCTCCTTTAGCTCCTCTGGGCACTTAATCTTGCCCTTTTCGATAAAGTATCTTGGCAGTTCTCCAAGAAGCTTCGAAAGTTTTTCTCCAGTTTTAGCCATGATATCCAAAATTAAAGCCGTTGCCATTGCTCCGTCTCTTACTGATTGGTGAGGGCCGTAAAAGATTCCGCCGTTTTCCTCCCCTCCAAGCTTCGCTTTCAATTTTTTCATGGTTTGAGAAACGGTGACGCTTCCTACTTTAGTCCATATTATTTTTCCGTCGTAGGCGTCTGCAATGTCCTTAACAAGCGTGGAGGAGCTTACTGGCGTAACGATTTTTTCGCCAGCATTGGCTTTTAGAAAGTATTTTTCAACTAGGGCGAAGGTTTTGTCTCCCCAGTAGATTTCTCCGTGTTTGTCCGCGAAAACTGAGCGGTCAGCATCACCATCGTAGGCTACACCCAAATCTGCCCCGACCGCTTTTACTGTTAAAGCCAAAGTTTTGAGGTTCTCTGGGCGGGGTTCTGGAAGTCTTCCAGGAAATGTTCCGTCAATGTTTGCATTTATAGTAGTGACTTTGCAGCCCAAATCTCGAAGTAGGCGTGGTGCGGCTAGGCTGCCCACACTGTTCGCCGCATCAATAACAACATGAAAATGTTTCTTAGCTATTTTGGCAACATTCACGTGTTTTTTTATAGCTTCTATATACTCATCAATTACTCTTGGCAGTTCATGTGTTGTTCCTATTTTGTTCCATTCTGCAAGGTGTGTTTTCTCGTCAAAGAATATGTTTTCAATTTTGATTTCTTGTTCGCGAGAGAGCTCTATTCCATCGTTCCACACGACTTTTATTCCGTTGTATTCTGGCGGGTTATGGGATGCGGTTATTATCACCGCTCCATCTGTTTTATGATTTTTAACCGCGTATTGTAATGCGGGTGTAGGCGCCATCCCCACTAAAACAACATCGCATCCAGTCGCATTTAAACCAGCAATAACAGCTTTTGCAAGCATTGGGCTACTTGTTCTAGCATCATATCCGACTATAAGTTTCCCCTGTTTGAAGAATGTCCCTATAGTGCTTCCAATTTTAATCGCCATTTCTGGAGTTAACTCCTTATTGGCGACTCCCCGAATTCCGTTTGTCCCAAATAAACGTCTCGACCTTAACATGTTACCGCATTCCCCTTTCTAAACAATGCATTTAGGTGTTAATACACTTTCAGAAACCTCTTTGGCTGGGCAAATCGAAACATCTTTAACAAGTGAAACATTATCCTTAATTCTGGCATGATCACCAATGATGCAGCCTTTCCCAATTTTGACCCTTTTTCCAATAGTTACGTCTTCGCCGATTATGGCTCCGCTTATTGATGAAAAATCAGCTATCATAGTCCCAGGAAGAATTACAGAATCTCGTATGTGAACATTGTTTCCAACAGTCACGTTTCGTCCTAAAACTGCGTAGGATCCAATGACCGATTTTTGTCCCATGGAAACTCCTTTGTCGAAAGCTACGGGGTTCTTAACTTCAACTTTATCTTCGCTCTTGCGTTTTGGTTGATTGGTAAATGAGTCGAGCAAAATTCTGTTTATTTGAAGGTATTCTTCTGGCTTGCCTATGTCCATCCATAAGCCATCAAAGGCATGTCCATAAAGCTTCCCTTCTTCCGCAAGCTTTGGAAAAACTTCGCGTTCAGTTGAAACTGCTCTTCCCCGGGGAATATAATTGAAAATTTTTGGGGTGAAAACATAAACGCCTGCATTTATCAAATTGGTTGGAGTTGCCTTCTTCGGTGGCTTCTCGATAAATCTCTTTATTCGATTATCCTCTGCTTGTTCCGCGACCCCGTATCTGCTTGGGTCTTTAACTCTGTGAAGAGCAATTGTGGCTATGGCTTTTTCTTCTTTATGCCTTTTCAAAATTTCTGTGTAATTTACATCAGCAAATATGTCACCGTTTAAAACCAAGAAAGGTGAGTCGTGGCCGATAAGTCTTTCAGCTTTTTTTATTGGACCGCCTGTTCCTAGAGGCTTTCTCAATGGGTCTCGTGAGTATTTGATTTGCAATCCGCATTTTGGGATGCGATGTTGTTTTATATAAACTTCGGTTTGATAGTTGACTGCTAGTATTGCTTCTGTAATGTTGTTCTTGGCTAGCCTTTCGAAAGTCCATTGTAACAAGGGTTTGTTAACTATTGGGAAAAGAATTTTCGGTCTTGTGCAACTTATCGGTCTTAATCTTGTGCCGAAGCCTCCTGCTAGAATCAAAGCCTTCAAAGAATTTTCACCGTTCTCAAACTTCAAATTTATATTCAGTTGCTTTGTAATAAAACGATTTCGTGGAAGGTGGGAGTCTTGAAGGTTTTGCTTCATGAGATGAGTTGGGCTGAAGCTAAAGAGTATTTCACTAAGAACGATATTGCAATTCTTCCGGTTGGCTCAAATGAGCAGCATGGACCGCAAAATCCGCTTGGAACGGACCATTTGATAGCTAAGGCTTTAGCTGAAGAAACAGCCAAACGCACGGGAGTTCTATGCCTACAAGTGGTTCCGTTCGGTGTAAGCTTGCATCACAAACAGTTTTGGGGAACCATCTATATTTCGCCGAAAACGTTCAAAAACTACGTGAGAGAGGCATGTTTGGCGCTTAACTATTATGGTGTTAAAAAAATTGTAATTGTTAACGGGCATGGCGGCAACTTAGATGCCCTTATGGAACTGGCTAGAGAACTGAGAGAAAGAGGAATTTTTGTTTCCGTTTTCCAGTGGTGGCCTGTGGCTGGCAAACTTTTGCCCGAGCTTTTTAAACCAGAAGAGAGGAGACATGCCTGTGCTGAGGAAACTTCAGTGAATTTGGCTTTACACCCAGAAATTGTGGATATGGGTAAGGCTGTGGATGAGGAACCTCGCAAACACGCGTTTCAAGCAGAAGGAGTAACTGTTCCGCTGGATACCGTAGATTACACGAGTTCTGGCGTTTTCGGAAAGTCAACAACAGCCTCTGCAGAAAAAGGCAAGAAAGTCTTAGAAGTAGTTGTCAACGAACTGGTCAAACATGTCGAGATTCTTCAAAAAACGAAAATTGAAGATTTAATACAGAAACCCAAAATCTAGAACTAACTTCTTTCATTCCCATTCTATTGTTGCTGGAGGCTTATGCGTAATATCATAAACAACCCTCGTAACCTCCGGTATTTCATTGGTTATCCTCGTTGAGATTCTTTCCAGCACTGCATAGGGAATCTTTGCAAAATTAGCCGTCATGGCTTCACGGCTTTCTGCGGCTCTAACAGCCACAACATAGCCGTAAGCTCTGGCATCACCTCTGACGCCTGTGGCTTTAGTATCCATTAAAACAGCGAAATACTGCCACAAATTCTCCTCTAAACCACTTTTTTCAATTTCCTCTCTCACAATTTTGTCTGCCCTCTGCGCAACTCTAACCTTCTCCTCAGTCAACTCTCCAACAATTCTAACGGCTAATCCAGGGCCTGGAAACGGTTGCCTAAAAACTATCTCTTTCGGTAATACAAGCATCTTGGCAACCTTTCTAACTTCATCCTTGTACAAATCGCGGAGCGGCTCCACAATTTTCTTGAATTTAATCTTGGATGGTAAACCAGCAACATTGTGATGCGTCTTTATTTTGTCAGAGAATCTTCTAAAGCCAGACTCGATTCTATCAGGGTAAATTGTTCCTTGAATTAAATATTCTGCGCCTGTTTTCTCTGAGATTTCCTCAAATACTCGTATAAATTCCTCGCCTATAATTTTCCTTTTCTTCTCTGGGTCAATGACTCCCCTCAGTTTTTCCAAAAATCTCCTTTTTGCATCGGCTATTATGAGGTTTATCTTGAATTTCTGAAAAACGTTTTTCACGAAATCAGGTTCACTTTCTCGCATAAACCCATGATCAACGAAAACTGCTGTAAGCCTATCGTCTAGCGCTCTTGCTGCAAGGGCTGTTGCCACGCTGGAGTCTATGCCTCCGCTCAGGGCTATTATGGCTTTTGCTTCGCCAACTTCCGTTCTTATTTCTTCTACCATTTTTTCTATAATGTCTTCCATTTTCCAGTTGGCTTCGCATTTGCAAACTTCAAAGATGAAATTGCGGAGCATTTGCATGCCATTTTTCGTGTGAACGACTTCTGGGTGCCACTGCAAACCGTAAATGGGCTTCTTCTTGTGTCTAAAAGCGGCAACTGGACAATTTTCAGTGTGGGCCAAAACTTCATATTCAGAAGGAATTGCAAAAACGGTGTCGCCGTGGCTCATCCAAACCTTCTCTTTTTCGCTTAGTCCCTTCAAAACACCCACGGGTTTGTTAACCTTGACATAAGCTATTCCATACTCCTTATGGGCAGCAGGCTCAACTTTTCCTCCAACCGTTTGGGCGATAAGTTGATGTCCATAACACAAGCCCAAAATCGGCAAGTTTAATTCTAAGATTAGCGGGTTAAATCTCGGCGCATTCGGTTCATAGACGCTTGCTGGTCCTCCGGAAAGAATCAAACCCTTCACTTTGAATTTTTCGCCTAAAGTTTTGACTTCTTCTGGCCTTACGTCATGAGGAACTAATTCTGAGTAAACTCCGTGTTCTCTGATTCTTCTTGCTATTAGATGGCAGTACTGTCCTCCAAAGTCAAGCACAAGTATCGTGTCATATTTCATTTAGCATCTATCCCGCAATGCGGATGAATGCTTCGTATTTCTCCCTCATAATTTAAGGTTGCTACTCTATGTGTAAAGATATTTTTGCAACTCCCACGAGGTTACTTCGCTTTTGTTGTTTGGTATATGTGGCTCATACTCTTTCCATTCTTGCATTTTAAGCTCGAGGTACTTCTCAGCGTTTTCCCGACCCAAAGCTTGCATGCAGATTTCATTACTTTGCCATTCTTCTAAGGCTTCCTTCAGCGAGGCTGGCAAAACTTTAATTCCAAGTTCTTCTCGTTTGGCTTCGCTGAGATGATAAACGTTCACGTCTACAGGTTCCCCTGGGTCAATCTTTTTTCTGATACCATCCAATCCAGCTTCTAGCACCACTGTATAAACAAGATAGGGATTACAAAGTGGGTCCGGGCATCTAAACTCTATTCTGGCCTCTTTTTCCTTTTCTGGAAAATATTCTGGTACTCTTATTAGGGCTGAGCGATTTCTCTTGCTCCATGCTATGTACACTGGAGCTTCGTAGCCTGGCACAAGTCGCTTGTAACTGTTGACTGTGGGCGCCACAGTTGCGCAAAGGGCTCTGGCATGCTCGAGGATACCGCCTATAAAATATCTACATTTTTGTGAGACATGTGCATATCCCTTTGGGTCATAAAAGTGGTTTGTGCCCGTTTTCGGGTTGAAAAGTCCCATGTGAACATGCATGCCATTGCCTGGCTTACCGAACCATGGTTTAGGCATGAAAGTTGCTATCCATCCATATTTTCTGTCTGCTACGGCTTTGGCTGCAAATTTGTATCGCGTTATGTTGTCTGATGTTACCAGCGGGTCTGAATACTTGAATGTGATTTCGTTTTGAGCTGAGCCTGCCTCATGATGTTGTCGCTCAACAGTAATTCCCATAGTGAATAAGGCATTAGATAAATCCATTCGGTAGGATTCTGTGGCATCACGGTCTGGAGCTATGTCAAAGTATCTCTGCTTGTCTATGAGGTGGTTTTCAACAGGGTAAACTTCGCCTTTTTCATTTTTTTGTACCAGATAAAATTCTAATTCTGCTGCAGCTGTTGTTTCATAACCCTCTGTTAACGCCTTTTTTATAGCTTTTTGGCAGATTAGTCTCGGATCGCCTTCGAATTGTTTGCCATCAGGTCTATGTATGCTACAGATGAAGCTCACAACGCTTTTGTCATAAAAGTAGTAGGGGCAAACCGTAAATGTTGACGGGTCGGGTTTCATGACCATGTCGCTTTCTTCTATGTTGACTCCGCCTATTATAGAAGAGCCATCGAATCCTACGCCTTCTTTTAAGGTGTTTTTTGCTTCTTCTGTTGGGATTGTTCTGCCTTTGAAGGATCCGAGCATGTCTGTGAAGTGTAGAAGGATGTAGTCGGCATTCTTCATTAACTTCAGGTATGTGTCTAAGTTTCGCATTACTTGCGGCTTTTCGTGTACCATAATATCACCTATAGGCAAGTTTACAGTACAATGAGTTGTTTCTATAAATATAAAAATTTTATTGCCAATAATGGAAGCAAATGTTAAATAGAAGGCGTTCTAATTGGATAATTGTGCAGTATGGGTGATTGATAATGCATTTGGATGAAACAGATGTCAAAATCTTGAAGGCATTAACTCTTGATGCAAGGTTTTCGTCAAGACAGATAGCCAAACAATGCGGCGTTTCCATAGGCACAGTCTTATCTCGTATGAAGAAAATGGAGAAGGAAGGTGTAATAAGGGGTTACTCGGCTTTGCTTGATCATGAAAAGCTCGGTTACGAATTAACGGTTATTAGCGAAATTACGGTTTCTAAAGGAAGACTTTTGGAAATGGAAAATGAGATTGCAAGGCTTCCGAATGTATGTTGCGTATATGACGTTACAGGTTTGACGGACGCCGTTATAATCGCGAAATTCAAGAATCGAGAAGAGCTGAGCAAGTTCACAAAACGCCTTCTAGCCTTGCCGTATGTGGAGCGGACAAACACTCACGTTGTCTTAACAACCATAAAAGAAGACTTCCGCCTAATCTAAACAACTCCGCCTCTTCTTTTTCTATCGAACCAGCTAAAGCAAGATTTAATTTCAACCATAAATTAGAAGATAGAAGGACTAAGCCCACAAGAGCGGGGGTTGCCAAGCATGGCCAAAGGCGTAGCCCTGAGGCGGCTATCCCGT
>CAYZEP010000018.1:0-13912 GCA_964477645.1 uncultured Candidatus Bathyarchaeia archaeon
TTGAACCCGGGTCGTCAGCGTGGCAGGCTGATGTCCTAGTCCAGGCTAGACTACGGCCGCACATTACGCTTGTAAGGACATTTTGTTGAGGTTCTTATTTTCTTTTTCTGAAGATATAGTTTCTTGTTGGAAAGGAAAAGGATTAAGAGTATGACCGTTCATTTTGGTTTTTCTAAGGTGTGATTTAAAGGGGAAGCTCAACATTTGGGATTTGTTGATCCGTTGGCTGCTGTTATTGCTTCATTCTGTTTTCTCGGAGTAATGCTATATAAGCGTGTGAATCTTGGAATAACACTGAACGCAACAGCCTTGTTTCTGGCTCTGCTTGCAGTCAACTGGCAGGAAATTCCAACGGTAATCTACGAAACCTCGGCTGATTTGCTTACGATTTCAGTTGTGCTTGCAACCTTCGGGATAATGCTGCTTAGCCAGCTTTACAAGGAAACTGGAGTCATCAACCGCCTGAGCGAAAGCCTGAGTAGAATTATCAGAAACTCAAAAGTAGTAATAAGCGTGCTTCCAGCTATCATAGGTTTTCTTCCAGTTGCTGGCGGAGCATTAATGTCTGCACCTCTCGTAGATTCGGAAGCAGAAAAATTAAAACTTAAACCAGAGAAGAAGGCATATGCAAACTTGTGGTTTAGACACACCATTTTTCCAGTTTATCCAATAAGCCAATTACTCATCGCAACTGCAGCGCTCACAGAAACAACAATGTCTCTGATAATTTTGCGGCAGATTCCAGTGGTCATCGTCATGATAATCGTCGGATACGTTGTTAGCTTTAGGAGAGTTTCTAATCCAAAAAACAAAGATAAGCCAAACACGAAGAACAGCTTAAATTTGGATCTACAAGATTTTTTCATTGCTTTTTCTCCAATTTTAGCAACAATAGTCGTAGTCATTGGTTTGGGCTTGGTCGGTTCCGGTTTATCTGAACAAGGCTTTGATGTGCTGATAGCAATACTCTTGGGTTTAGTGCTTTTGATCATAATTTCTAAGTTAAGCCTCCAAGTTTTTGTAAAACCTTTCAGAAGCTGGGGAATTTACGGAATCACGTTTGCAGCTTACGGCGCATTCTTGTTAAGAAACACAATGGTTGCCGCAGGAATTTCCGAAATTTTCAAAACATTGGCAACAAACGGTAGTGTCGACATAATTTTACTTTTAACAGTTGTTCCTAGTATTTTGGGAACTCTCACGGGTTCACCCTTAGCAGGCGTATCCATAAGTGTCTCAATCTTAGCTGGAACTCTAACCTTTATGCCGGAAACCGCAGCACTACTGTATATGAGCGCTTATCTCGGATACGTAATTGCTCCAACCCATTTATGTTTCACATTCACAGCAGACTACTTCAGGTGCTCCCTTGGCAAAGTTTACAAATATGTAATTCCATCATTTTTAATTTCGTTCGCAACAGCATTGCTGATCTATTTGATGTTTTAGAATTTTAGTCATAAATGGTGCCGAGAGCCGGGTTTGAACCGGCGACAACCCGGTCTTCAGCCGGGCGCTCTCCCAGGCTGAGCTACCTCGGCAACTTCAACGATTAAAAGAGAAGAATGCGCTTTAAAGTTTTCTAAACTAGGCCAAAAGAAGGGGCGGGTGCAAGTTTATTTTCTCGCCTAATCAGAAGGTGGAGAAGGGAGAAAGGAGAAGCGTGTAAGCTTCCAAACTTGCACCCATGTTTGATTTTTGGATGAATCGTATAGAAAAACTTTATGGAACATTGTTACATAAAAAATCAGATTCAGAATCTTAATTCTCAATACGTCGAAAAGGGAAACATCCCTTAAAAACCCAAAAACAATGTAAAGCATGGTTGAGGAACAGAGCCATGAAAAGAAAAAAGGCCATAATAACGGTTGAGCTTGTTGACGAAAGCGTAGAGGAAATTAACGAAAAAATTGCGCGAGAATTGCTTGACTGGTTCCGCGAAGAGGCAATCTCCATTCCATGGGTTAAGGACGTCCAAGACATTATCGTTGAAGACAACAACTATAACCGCAGATAATGAACTAGTATGTAGCCAATAAAAGCGAATGCCAAAAAACACAAAACTAATAGAGCCTTATCAACTTCTGGTTCATCTTCCAAGTCTTTATCTTCTTCTAAGCTCACCAAACCAATTTACCCAGGCTCCTAGTTCAAAGTTGTTAGAAAAAGATTTTATGAACCCAGAATAAGTATTTCAAATTATACAGCAAAGATTATGAAAGCCAAAAGCAAATTTATGAGTGAAGATTAAAAATGGGGCCCGTAGTCTAGTTGGTTAGGACGTCGCCCTCACGCGGCGAAGGTCGCCGGTTCAAATCCGGCCGGGCCCATTTTTGTGTCTTTTTGTTGAACATATATGTGAAAAGATTTATTAAATATTAATATTTGGTATATAGTAGCCTCTGGAGGCCCGTAATGGAAAAAAGCGCAGGTTCATTGAAATTAATTGATGAAAATTACTACTTGAAAGGAAACCAAACATGCTTCAAATGTAGTGCGTGTGGAGAAGCATTCCAAAAACCAATTGTAGCAACAGTCTCTTCCAATGTCAGCATCCAAAAGTATTTCGCATGTCCACGTTGCCTTACAAAAGTAAGCAACGTTAATGATCGAAAAGACGAAGAAGACAAAGAGACCTCATTTCAGACAAAAAAGGTCAAAAAAGCTGTAGCAAAACTTGAAGAAGGAGTAAAGTGCAACCACTTTCTGGGGTATTTGAAGAAACGTCCGAAAAACACGCCAATTCCGGAAGAATGCTTAACGTGTGGCAAAATGATTGATTGCTTAACCAGTTGAAAGATTCTATAATTAACCACTGCTTTGCCGATCAGAATCTAAGAAATAAATACTTAGTAATTAATCTCTTAATGGGTTAAATTTGCTTCCACTTAAAGATCTGAATCGTTCCTTGACAACGCCGCACGTGAACCGTCTACTGTTAATAGTGAACATCATTATTTTCGTAGTTTATTGGCTCTCAAGCCAAAACATCTTTCTAAACGAAAAATTCGCGAATGAAATGGGGGGTACCAATGAAAAACCAGGTAAATTTGTGATGATTCCAGAGTTCATACTTCATGGGCAGATGCTCTACACACTTTTCACGTCGATGTTTATGCATGCAGGATGGCTTCATCTATTAGGAAACATGCTTTTCCTCTACGTTTTTGGAGACAATGTTGAGGGTGTTTTTGGCCACATAAGTTACTTTTTCTTCTACATCTTTTGCGGGCTAGCAGCCGCTTTTGCGCACATAGCAAGCGTTTTGTATCTTACCTATCCTGTGGATTTGACTATAGGTGTTGTTGGTGCTTCAGGAGCCATTTCTGGAGTCCTAGGCGCCTATGCTGTCCTTTATCCAAAAGCAAGAATTCTTACGTTAGTTTTTTACTTGATATTGCCTATACCCGCAATCATCTTTCTAGGCTTCTGGTTTATATTGCAATGGATTTATGGAATTTTTGATGCCGTAGGCGAAGTTGCGTATTGGGCGCACATCGGCGGCTTTATTGCAGGAATGATTTTAGCTTTAATTTTTGGGCTAAAAAGGAAAAAGGCTCGACAAGCACGCTTAGGTCTATAGCTTGATAAATTAGGGGTCTGCCCGTCATGAGCTCCTCATCTTTATAAATCAGACTGGGACGGCTACATCATCCCCCATAATGTAAAAGATTCGCCACTTTTAAATGGATTGCTATTCGAAATGAGATTTGCTCCACTGCCATTATGAGAGAATCCAGGCAATATCAGCAACGTTTGCTATAATAATCTTGATAACTAAAGATTAGCGGTCTTTTTCTTCGCTAACTTGAACTCAGTTCTTTCACAAGGGCAAGCATCTTACCTATAATATACTTGTTGACGATTCTTCCTTTCTTCACACTTGCTTTAGAGGGATCACCCTGTATTCCGTTTGGCCAAAAATCTCTAGGATTCGACACAATTTCAAATCTAGGCATTTCAGAAAAGTTCTTTTCAGTTCTTCCTTTAACCAAATCTGGTCTGATTGCCAAAATACGTGAAGTTTCAATTTCACCACCATGCCCATCACGCGCATCGAATTGTTTTCCCCTCAGTTCATACGCAAATTCATAATCACACAAAACAACTATTCTTAAATCACCACGTTCACTCGCCTCTGTATGCTTGTCAAGCACGGCACGAGCCGCAAGCCTCAAAGCAGCCATATGCAAAGAACCCGCATGTCCACTCAAAACAATTAATCGCCTAAAACCCTGCCGCACCAATTCATTAAGAATGTCACAAACCATACTGTGAAGAGAATCAAAACTGACAGAAATTGTTCCGGGAAAATTGCGAGTCTCAGTACATATACCGTATCTTATAGACGGAGCAACTAGACATCCAGCCTTCTTAGCAACCTCAACAGCAATATTCTCGGGTTGCAAACTGTCGGTGCAGAGAGGCAAATGTCTTCCGTGTTCTTCAACGCTTCCGATAGGAAGAATTACTATCTTGCCCTTCTTCGCAGCCTCCTCGGTCTCTAGCATAGTTAATTCGTCCAACCAAACGGTTTTCATTTTATCCGAATCACCTCTTCAATCTAAAACCTTCTTCAAACTGGCGGAGATATAAAACCTCTGCAGAGAAACTGAGCTAGTTCGTTTCAAGCTACTCGTTTATTTTTTTGTAAAGAGTCCTAATTGTTCCTGAAACTGTTAGAACATGTACGGCTGCTGTTTTGTCTTGCAGTTTTGTTATGGAGGCTAATGCTGCTTGAACCATTTCAACAGCCGTGTGCACCGTGCGAATAACGGCAAATCCTTTTTCCACATCATAACTAATCAGAGTCAAACCCGTTCGACTTGCACCATATTCTCCATAAAGCTTCAAAACAGCATTCCAAACAGCACCCATGAATTCCTGTGAACTAAACATCCCCTCTGACTCTATTTGCAAAGCTATGTAGCGACGCTTCACCCTCTTCAGCAATCCTTTCCCCTCCGAATTACCCGTATTCCCGGCGCAACAAACCGCGAACTAAGCTTTTCCCTATTTCTTTTAACGACCGCCACAGGATTTTTGGAAACCGCTTCAATTGCAGAAACCTCATCCAAGTCGAAAAGAGAAGCCAAAGCGGCTAACTCTCTTGGCCTTCGCATGAACAGTTCATCTGAAACCCCGCTTGAAATAATAATTGGAACATGGAATTCTCTGGCGGTCGTTGCTTCCCTTCGCAAACTTGACAGAAGCTTAATCCTCGCTGGTCCTTCTAAGGTGAGTAATGGTTTCATATCTATTTCAAGGGAAGCCAAAGCTTTTGAAGCCAATTCAGCCTCCGCCATATCAAAGAATCTCCTACGGAAATCAAGTGATGGAAAGTTTAGAAGGTCCACGCGACGGTCTTTTGCCGCCTGCCTAGCAACAATCTTAGTTTCACAAGTTACGGCAATAATTTCAAATTTTCTCCTGAACATTCTCAAATTATGCATTAGCTCGTTAGGTGTTCTGGGTTTTAGGTCCAATCGAGATGCCAAATCAATTTTAGTTTCTTTACACAAATCCTTTAATCGCTCAATTTCCCTAGCATAGTTTAATGGAAAAGTTATTGCTATCAAGCGATATCCAAGCGTTAAAGCCTTGTTTGCCATGTGCGAAACTTGTTCAAAGGCTCTCAAATCTGGGCACAAATGCAAGTCAGCGTAGATTCTTTTCATGGCAGTAACCCGAATTTTCTGCAAATGTCTATTACTTCTTCTGGACTGTGCTTTTTAAAGTGTATTCGGAGATGAATTGGATCTGTTTGGCAAAATTTGATTTCATTTAGATAGGCTGATTGCTTGTCAAGTCTAATGTAGAGATTTCCTTTCTCTAAGTGCTGTTTGATTTCGTTGCTTAAAAGTTCCTTGTCCAAAATGCTTAAACTAGAGGATAGCTTCTCAAGAACACCTTGGGCGACGTTTTTTTCTTTAATTCTGGTTTCGAAAAGAATTATCGGATTTCCATGATGACCAGTCAGATTGGCTTTCTTGAAAACGACCGTGTCAATTAATGCTGTTGGAAGGGTGTTGCGTACTGCGTTTAGAACTTTATCCGCGTCTTCGGTTGCGTGGGCAAAGACTCGAATGTCAATGTATGCTATTGGAGTTTTAGAAGACAAAGTCTACATCACTATTAGGAGGTATAGTCGAATTTAACTTTTAGATTTTCGCCTAGGTTTGGAGACGGGTTTCTTAGTTCCCAAAGAATTTTTAATAACCTCAACGTTTTCTTCGTGAATTGTTTTTCTCCGAGAATCTATTGGAATGCGAAGCTTTAGGGCTTCTCTTAAGCTTAGTCCAGCTTTTTTCAGTTCTTCTCGACTGAAGCCTTTTCCGTAGCGCTGTTTTCCGCCTTTTTTAAGGACTTTCGGTTTGGCTGTTATCATGGAGGCTATTCTTCTCCTTTAAGCTTTTTTGCTCGGTCTAAATTTTTCTGCTCCACGCCCTTTTCTTCTTAGGCTTCTAACTTTTTTGCCGGCACTTGTTAGTCCTCTGAAAACTCTTCGATGGTGTTGCTTTTGGCTTATCCAATTGATGGTTTTGTCAGCTTTTATTGCTGGATGATTGGGGTCAACCATTATGATTTCAAACCATTTTGAGCGTCCGTCTTCGCCCACCCAGTAGGAGTTTAGAACTTCCATGTTTGGAAACTTTCTTGCTGCTCTTTCTTCTGCAATCAACTTTAGGCTTTTGGCAGGCTTAAACTTTTTGACGCCCATGCGTTTCGGTCTTCTTCCAGCTTTTGGTCTTTGCTTTCTTAATCCTCCTCTTCTAACACGGACACGTGCCATCACGAAGCCTTGTTTTGCTTTGTAACCTATTTTTCTTGCCTTGTCGAGGCGTGTTGGTTTTTCAATGCGGGACACAACAGGCAGTTTACGCCATCCGATTAATCTTTTGCGCATTAACTCGTCTACGTAAGATCTTTCATGTTTTGCCCAAGCTTCAGCAATGTATTTGTACGCCATTTTTTTCACCTCGAATCTTTTAGTTTATGGTTCAGCCTATACGGCTACATCCCAGCGGATGCTTAATCCGCCAGTAGCTTTGATTCTTAGCATCCTGCAACAAAATAAACCTTTTCCAAGAAACATGTCATGCTATCTAAGCACAATAGCATAAAAAAGAGACTGCGAAGTGTGACTGCATGATTTATTGAGTGTTCAGCAAGCCAATACGGATAGACCCCCCTAGGTTTTCTGTGAGTAACCAAAAAAATAGCTGTTTTGACCTTTCCAAACCTTCTCCGCTTCAAAGCTTATAAAAGTGTTTTTAGCATTGTATGGTTGGATGTATAATTTGGTAGAAAGTTTTCTCCGCTTTATTCGTGATTGGTGGAAGGTTTTTGCTTTATTCAATTTGCTATTTTTTGGCTGTGTTTTAGTTGTTGTTTTGCTGGCTGGGTTTACGCTTCCGTTGCCTTTTTATCAAGGCTGGTCTCCGAATGTTCCTGAGGTTTTTCTTGGAGACAACTGGCTTGTTATGGTTTTAGGCATTTTCGTTTTTAATTTTTGTGTGAGCGCTTTTGTTGTTGTTACATTACCCGGAATTATATTTTTTCCGTTGTCCGTATTTTTTCTTTTTTTTAGGGCTGTGCTTTGGGGTTTGCTTCTTTATGCTTTGCCTACATGGCTTTTTTTTGCTGCTTTGCCTACTATCATTCTCGAAGGCGAAGCATATGTTTTTGCTGCTGTAGCTGGAACAATCATTGGGACTTCTTGGATTAAGCCCGATTGGATATATCATGGTAGCATGCTATCTAGAGCTGATGCTTTTAAGAGAGCGTTAGGGGAATGCTTAAAAGTTCATGTTTTTGTTGCGGTTCTGCTTTTTGTGGCTGCTGTTGTGGAAGCAACCACGATTACATTTATTTAACACTTTGGGTAAGAACATTCTGCATCAAAGTTCCATAAGTGTTAAATACGAGTCGCATCATAGATTGCATACTGGGGGCAAGAGTTGAAGGTTATGAATGCAGACAACTGGAAAGCTGTTTTGCTATTGTCCATAGTTATTCCTATAAGTCTGCTGGCAACCTTTAAGCTCACGGGTTTTTTGCAGAACCCTGCAACAATAGCAGAGATTATTACGCTGGAGTCTGTTGAATGGGAATTTGAAAGACCATACGAATATACTGTATTTGACAAGATTTTGCGAGTCCCATATTCCAGCGACTGTTTCTCAGGAACATTCGATTTCGTGGTGATCGACTACATTGAAAATGTAAGCGACTTAGACGATCGTGTATTAATGATAACTAGCATAAATTTAACGGGAGTCAACTATGACGCCTTCGCTGAAAACATCTATGTGGGCTTCTATGAAGACTACAAGCAGTCACGTATGAATTGGTTACATTCAGATTTTAATCCTGTAAATCTTTCTATTATTAAATTTGCAGAAGGGCTTAATGAAAAAAATGACCTAAAAATATTCATCAATCTTGCCAGCGTAAACCATTCAAACAACGTCTACTTCTATGCGCCAGTCTACTGGTCCTTGGGCAGCCAAAACACTCAAAATCACGAACTTAAAGTAATATACGAAATCCTACACTTCAATGGAACGACATACAATAAAATAATCCAACCATTTAAGTTGTTCATTAGAGGGGATTAAACCCGTGAAGAGTATGGCCGGAAGGAACCGTTTAACCTGCCTAATTTGCATGGTTATCTTAATGCTACCTTTTCTTAACGTATCTTTAGTGTCAGCAACATCAAATAGTTGGTCTAGGCCTCGGCCTTCAAGCTACACGGTTTTTGATGAAACTGTTGGCAATACTTATGCTGATGACATTGCCTCGGTAGGTATAGGTGTGCATATATACGATTATGTAGAAAATGAATCCACATATGCTTATGATGATGTTCATCTTAGGGTTAGTGTTTCTGCTAATACTAGGAAGGGGATCTACTATGATTGGATGCAGTACAGTTATAGTTGGTATGAAGTATCTAATCCGACTGGCATTAGCGGTGACAATGCTGGTGCTTGGATTGATATTCCACCCGAACTTGGCATGTTCCTCTTTTATGGTGTTGAATACCACCAGGTTTGGGTTTGTAGCAACGGATTCGTATGCTTCGATTCTGAATATACAACAGCTAACCCTTCAAGTATTCCCAATGCCAATGAGCCTAACACTTTTGTTGCGCCTTTGTGGAGGAACCTCGATCCATCGGCAGGTGGCAGCATCGCTTATGGTCTAATCTATGGAACACCAAACTTGTTTGTTATAAGCTGGCAAAATGTTCCAAACAAGGCTAATGGTGCTCCTCAAACATTCCAGCTGATTATAAGGGGTAGGGTAGGCGGCGCCAATGAGTATCACAACGCCTTACTGTTCCAATATAAATCCATTACAAAGGATCAGCCAACTACTGTGGGAGTCGAAGACCAAATAGGAAGCAAAGGCACATCCATAGACCCCAACAGTCTTAACAACAACTACTGTCTTCTAGTCGAATATCCCATTATGGGATATCGAGTGGAACGCCTAACAATAAAATTGACAAAATCTGACAACCACGCTAAAGTAGATCCTTTACCTTCAGATGTAGGTGGATATAATGTTGTATTACAGAACTACACGAATCCGTATGGAGAGTTATTTGGGGCTGCTATTGGATTTGCAGCTGGTTTGTTTCTGCCCTATGAAGCTGGGATAATGTTTGGCACTTTGCTGATTATTCCAGCATTAGGAAACTACTTCTCTGGTCAACTTTCAAAACCTGACTTTCAATATGACTGGGCTGATACTAATGAAAATGAGGCTTATGTTACATCAGCATGCGTGAATGAGGAAAAAACTTGGCTTATGCCCTTCGACGCTACGCTAGCGGATATATTTCTATGGCGCTTTAATGATAACAACAATCTTAACCATTTCCTCACAGTTACAGCGGAATTAACGTACAAGTCAATGGATGATTTTGGTACTCATACAATTTCCACATCAGCAACCTTAAACATGTATGTTCCTCCCAAGTTGTACATTGACTCCACATTATGGGGAACAACCAATCCTTATCCAGGAACATATACCTACACCTACGGAACCCTTGTGACCGTCACTGCTGTTCCATGGGAAGGCTGTGTTTTTGATTACTGGATTCTTGATGGTGTAGTGAAATATGGCAACCCAATAACTGTCAATATGACCGCTGACCATTCGTTGAAAGCATACTTCCATGACCCTTATCCAGGAGGCGGTGATGGTTGCCCAACACTGTTTGTTTGGGATGGCTACAGCTACGTGGACTACAGTGTAATAGACATTCACAATCCAACAGGCGAAGACGTCATCCGACAAGTTCCAATCCAAGCAAAAGACGTGGAAATAATTAACTATAAGGCTACATTTAGGCTTAGAGAAGGCTGGCCAGGCTTAAACTTTTCAGAGTCAGTCATAGACCAGGTGAAGCTTTATACGGTAGACAATTATGGTAACCGCCACATATGCCCAATAATGAATGCGACACACAGTCAATTTGGAAACGTATTACCCCAGCTACTCTTTAGCGACGATTGGAAAGTTCAAACGCTTTTACTTGAAACAATAGATCTAAAATTCGTAGTACCATATCAAAACATCCAAAGCTTCATATTTATAATCGAAGGATGCAACCAGCTTAAAGCGTAACGAATCCTCATCCAACATTTCTTCTTAAGAGAACAAGACAGACATGAAAAATAAGCGAACAACCAAATTTGTTCTTTACTTGTTTTCAAGTTTCGCTTTGGTGATCAGAAAATAGCCGCTTTGATTTTTCCAAACTTTCTCCGTTTCAACAATCTTTATTCTTCTTTTAAAGAATGGCGCATCCAATACAAGAGTTTCGTATTCTCCTCCTTCGCCCACAAGCGAAATGCCATACTGTCTATTAAGCTCCATTAAATCTAAAACAGCAGCTTCATCAATTTTTCTTCCAAGCCATTCCCTGCTAAAACCATACGCATAAACCCCAGTTATTATCACTTCAAAATTAAGCTCTAAAATCTCCCTTAACATTCCTAAAGGATTCTCATGCCAAAGCGGCGTCACACACTCAAGCCTCAACTCTTCACAGATTTTCTCTATCCTTGTTTTTTGATAATTAGAAGCTATTGCCCCAGAAACTATTCCTTCAACATCAAGCGTCGCAATTAACCGCTTTAGGTCTCCAACTTCTTCTTCTTTAATCCCCGCAGTTTCAGCCTTCACAAGCGGAACACCAACAGCCTCTGCAAACAAATCTATCAAACCTATGTTTGGATAATGAAACATCCAACTGTCCTCCTTCAGCGGAATCATACACACAAGATACTTTACGTCGTATCCCTTCTTCAAAACCCGATAAAGCGCCAAAGCAGAATCCTTCCCGCCTGTGGCTAAAACCGCAACTCTCATAAGAGCTACATCCCTCACATTCACATCATAACCAAACAAAACAGACCATATTTGCTCCGTTGCACACACAAAAAAAGCCTACTCCAAAAGCCTCGACCCAGCCTCCTTAAACAAAGCCTCCGTCCTCATTCGCCACACTTCAAACCCTTCATGAGACTCTGGATAGTTTTTATAATGAGCTTTAACCCGCCTCATCATGTTAACAGTAAGCCGAAGCTTGTTCAAAAACCGTATCCGCTTTAAACCCTTTGCGACACGCTTGGCAGTCTCAGTTATTTTCAGGTGAGGAATTTCGCCCAAACCAGCCTTCAGAATATCCTCCTCCGTTATGATCTCATACTTCATCCCATAACTTAGGTCTTCATCACGGCTTGACAAAAGTAACATGCGAAAAACATCCAGTCCAGCCTGCTTCGCCCCGTACATTTCCATGAAACGGCAATTATAAGGCCATAAGGATTTTTGGCTGACATCATCCTGTTCTAAGGCCTCAACTATTGTTTTCCCAGCAAGGTGACCGCTAAGCATTGATGGACCAATTCCACCACCATGAATTGGGTTCACTAGACACGCTGCATCGCCGAGAATTGCAACTCCATTTCCAACCATGTTATTCAAGGGTCTACGTGTGGGGTCATACCACGCACCTCCAGTCAGAAGCAGAGAACCTTCAAAAAGCGGCTTAGTCAAAATGTGCTTGTAGAACTGGTTTTTTGGGTTTGGAAACTTACCACGCATACAAACTCCTAAACCCGCATTGACTTTTGCCCCACTCTTAGGGAAAATCCACGTATAGCCTCCAGGAGTTACCTTTTGATTAAGATAGAGTTCACAATAGTTCGTATTTCCGGTTTCCTGCTTAAGCTGTCTTATCTCCCGATAACAGGCTTCAACATCCTCATTTGCAACCGCATTTTCTATTCCCATCTCTTTAGGAAGCTTCCGCCGAACTACCGCCAGAAAACCACTCGCATCCACAACCACTTTACTTCTCAACTGAACATTCTCACCAGTTTTCGAATTTTTAGCTAAAACACCAGCAACAAAGCCTTTCTCAAAAATCGGTTCCAAACAATGTGTAGACTCAAGAAGAACAGCACCAGCATCAAGAGCTTTTTTCAAAAGCCATTGCCCAAAAAGACGTCTATTCAACAAGTAACCAACAAAATCTTCGTCCTTGATAGTGAAAACCGTCTCCAAATCCGGCGAATAAATCTTAATGCCTTCGATTCGCTTTTCTAATTCGCCACTCTGCGGTTTTTCTAGGCCCAAATTTTTTAAATGATGCTCTCCTAGAGCGTCTCCACAGATTTTTTCTCCAATCTCCTCTCTTCTCTTCCTCTCGATTAGACAGACTTTTAGACCTGCTTCAGTGGTTGTTTTTGCAGCTAGACACCCTGCTGTTCCAGCACCAACTACAACTACATCAAACTTCTTCAATGGGCTTTCCCCACCAAATTGCTGATATATTTTCTATACCTTGTTGTATAAGTAAACCTTTATAAATTATGAAGTAAGCTCCATTACACCGAGTGTAGACGAATGGATTCACAATTAACATTAAATAATGAACTCCGTAAACTTGTAGAGACACGCATAAAACGCACTCTCAAAGGAATAGAAGACACGCTTCAACACATACAAGAAAAACAGGAAATAAGCTTGAAAGATTTGAAAGAAGACATACAAAGCCTCGAGGAAAGCTTCACCTTACTATCTCAAAAATGGAATCTCGAAATACTCTATACACTTTTCTTAAAAAGCTCCACCAGTTTCAGTGAATTGAAGAAAATCCTCGGTGTAAACTCCCGCACATTATCAGACAAGCTTAAAATGCTAAGAAATTGCGGATACATTGAAAGAACTGTTAAAGCTGGACCCCCATTAAGGGTAAAATATACCCTTACAACAAAAGGAAAGAACACTGTACTTCTTGCATTACCATTGCTATACTATTCAAGCTCCGTCAAAACATAACTGCAGCTAAAGACTCTCCCCCTTACTGAATTTCTCCAATAACTGTCTTTTAAGGGGCAAAGTTATGTCGGTTGTTTCCTTCTCAGTCTCGAAAACCATGCATGTAAGAGTCTTCTCGATACCCTTAACAAGCCTCAACTTATCAATAACAAATTTCCCAACAGCATCAACGTCCTCGGCTTTAAGCTTTATCAGAAGATCCCAGTCTCCAGTGATTATATGAACTTCTTGGACTTCCAGAAATTTAGCTATCTCTTTGGCTATGTCCCTTTGTGAAATTTGTATCTCACTGTTCTTTGTTCGATAAGAGACAGAAGCTAAGATGAAGGCTGTGGTGCCATAATTAAGTTTCTGCGAATCTAAAATCGCCTTATACTTTTTTATGATGCCTAACTCTTCCATCCGCTTAATTTTTGCGAAAACGGTTGTTATTGGCGAATCAATTTTTCTAGCGATCTGTCTAGAGGCAAGTTTGCAATTTCCTTGTATTAAGGCTAAAATTGCCAAATCTTTCTCATCGAGTTTTGGTTCCATACTTGTA
>CAYZEP010000018.1:13922-22072 GCA_964477645.1 uncultured Candidatus Bathyarchaeia archaeon
ACACCTTTCCAAAAGGCATTTTTCTTATATAAAAACCTTAAATTTTTGGAAAATTTATGATATTTTTGATAAAAAATTTATAATCAAGGGCATCCATTGATCTGCTTTAGAAGAGATCCGATGATATATCCAGATTTAAAGGTGAGCGCATGAGGAAGCAACACGAGATTACTCAAAAAAGTTTGGTGGTTGCTGGGGGTAGACCACTCGAGATGCTAAAGCCTTTGGAGCAACTTTCTGAAAGCGAGATCAAAAGAAAACAGTGCATCAGTGGAGTAATGACTTACGTACTGAAGTATCTTACCTGCCAATTTGTGAACAATGGGTTTGAATGGATGTTGCCAGTAGTATTTTCAAAGTCAACCGATCCTTTGTGGCCAGATCCAGGGGCATCCATCGAGAAACGTATTGAAGTGGAAATTTATGGAGAAACAGTTAGAACAACATTAAGTATGATCGTTCATAAAATGGTTGCTTGCTCTTTAGTCTACCCCAAGCTGTTTATATTGTCTCCAAACGTGAGAATGGAGAGCGTGGAAAGGGCAAACAGCGGAATGCACGCTTATGAATTCACACAACTGGATTTTGAAGTCAGAAACGCCACTTCTAGAGAAATTAGAAGCTTCGTTGAAAAGATAATCTGCGGATTAATAAGCAACTTAAAGAGACACATGAGCGAGGAGTTGTTCTATCTCGAAAGATACGACAATTTGAAGATTCCCGAGACACCATTCAGATCTTATGACAGGAAGGAACTTGAGAGTAGATATGGAAGGAACTGGGAAACCCAGCTAACACTTGAAACCCGTGACCCAGTATGGGTTACAAATATTCCCAGAGAATTCTATGACTTCGAAGACTCCGAAAAAGACATTTGGGATAATTATGATCTCCTGCTGCCTATATATGGGGAAACATTATCAGGTTCTAGAAGAGAGTGGGAATACATCAAAATAGTTAGAAAAATGGAAAGAGACGACATCAGAAAGGAAAACTATGAATTACTGTTGAAGTTAGCAAAAGACTGGAGGATAAGACCTTCAGCTGGCGCGGGAATCGGTATAGAGAGGTTAGTTAGCTGGTTAGTGGGAGCAAAACATATAGGCGAAACACAACCGTTTCCTAAAATACCTGGAATAGTCTACGATTTGTAAGAACACGCTGGGATGCTGCGACATTTATATTGATTTTAGCATAGATTTATAACATACATACAAAATTCAAATAGAGGAATGCAATGCAAATTCAAGAGGACATTGGATGCGACGCGAAAGCCTTAGTTCAAACAGTTTTAGACGCTATGAAAACTCTACGTCTCGCTGAAAATGTTGCATATCCAAATCCGAAAGAGCTTAGACAAACAGCGGAACGATACGGCGTTAGGACAGTTTATGGTAATTACAACTTCGTATCAACAGTGAAAAACCGAAGCGCTTGGTTGACAGTATATCTCGGAAGCAAAAAAGTGCTTCAACGTCAACTAAACCAAAGGCAAAAAGAAATTCTAACAGATGCACCAAGAACGGTAGATTCTGTACATAAATATGTAGAGAGAACACCTCTCGTATGCGTCGAAAGAACGATGGGCAATAACCCTTACTTTAATCCCCACTGCACGTTATACGTATCCGTCCATAGAAAAGAAATGATACGCCTTGCCTACATGGTCGGCCAAACCCTCTTCCCATTTATGAAAGAAGCATCGGGACCGGAATTGTTTCTCCTTTACGTGCCAGAGTGGCAAGAGAAGGACAGACAAATCCTAGTCTTCCCTGAGATAGGGGTTACTTACGTCCTCGGTTCGGACTACTATGGAGAAGCCAAGAAGGGTTTTCTAAGAATGGCTATGTGGGCGGCAAAACAGAAGGGAATGTTAGGAATTCATGCTGGAGCGAAGATTGTTAAGGCGAAAGATAAGGCTGGAAGAATTAGGAGATATGGTATGATTCTCTTTGGGCTCAGCGCCACAGGCAAAACTACTCATGCTTGCCACAACCATGGTTTATTAGAGGATGGAGAAGGCCAAGAGATAGTTCAAGACGATGTAGTCTTTATCAGACCTGACGGTTCGGCACTTGGGAGTGAGAGGGGGTTTTACCTTAAAACTGGGTATCTAAATCCAAAAGTGCAGCCCATAATTTTCAGAGCAGCCATAAGCCACAACACGATCTTCGAGAACGTAATGGTTGACTATATGGGCGACGTACACTTCGACGATATAACTTTAACTGAAAATGGAAGGGCCATAATACAAAGAGACGATTTGGGAGCAGATAAGTCTGAAGACGTAAATCTACCGCCTCTCAATGAATTGGACGGAATGATAATCATCTTTATCACTAGACGGAACACAGTATTACCTATCGCGTCAAAATTGACCCTCGAACAAGCCGCAGCAGCCTTCATGTTAGGTGAGTCAATAGAAACCTCAGCAGGCGACCCTCGCCGAGCAGGTGAGTCAGTAAGAGAAGTTGGAACCAATCCCTTCATCATTGGTGACGAGGCCTATGAAGGAAACTGGTTCTACGACTTCCTGAAGAGGCATAGCAATAAGGTTCAATGCTACCTTCTTAACACAGGAGGTGTCGGAGAGGTTAGGGAAGAAGAAGGGAATAACAAAATCCTTAAGCAAGCCACTAGGGTGGAGATACCCGAGATGGCGGCAATTATAAGAGGAATCGCTAGAAATTCCGTGGAGTGGAAGCGGGATCCCTATTTTGATAAGTTGACGCCTAGAAACGTAAACGGAATGCAAATGACAAAATTTGATTTATCTAACTTTTACTCTCAAGAACAAATCAACGCCTACGTCGACAAACTGAAAAAGGAAAGACTTGGGTGGCTTAAAAGGTTTGAAAACTTAAACCCAGCCATACTTAATGCGGTTGAGCTTTAAAGAATATATGTCTGATGGGGTTAGGAAAATCCATTTCCAACTAGATTTAGGAAACAAAATGAATTCCAAATATGAAAATAGATTTTCTATCTAGATTAGTGATTCATAATTGTTAATTATATTTCTTGGCTAACCATGAAAAATCAATGCAATCCAAATGAAAAGGTGTGTTTAAAATGATGAAAAAGACGACTGTTAAAAAAAGCATCAACTACACGATTAACTTGACGAAGATTGACGGAGATGGAGCTTTTCCATGTCCAAAATGTGGAACTATAATATCTCCTGATGACGAAACAGAAGAAGCCTATCAAATCGTTGAAACCAGAGTTAAAGATGACGAGCTAGCAGAATTAACTTTGATGTGTAACAAATGTGGAAGCACAATTAAGCTTGTAGGCTTTCTACCGCAACCAGAAAACTAAATCTAAACCAGCGGAATAGGCTTTTTGCTACTTTTCTCCTTCAAGTCTCCTGCTTACAGCCACAAAAACTAACCATAAGATGGCACCATAAAAAACACCGTTAAAAATCGCACCTAAATATTTGGAGTATTCACTTGTGACTTCTCCCATCAGCGTACAGAGAATGTTTCCAGGAAACATTGGTGTGGGAATCAACAGCGACGCAGATGTGAAAAGTAGAAAGAAAGCTAATAGAATGGGTGTTCCCCTCATTACGTATTCACCAGTGATATGGGGTTTGACGTATTTTGTTTCTAATAGTTTTACTCTGCAGTAATCTAATATCGCAATATTTAATAAACCTTATTGCATACGCGTTCAACACAAATACAAGTAGTCCACATGACTAAATGTTTCAACCGCTCAGAAGTGCTAGCAAAATGAAAACCAGATAATGTAGAAACGAAGAAAGCACAAAAATTATCACCAGTACGCCTGCTAGGAGTTTTCTGCCTGTGGATAAACTGGAAACATCATCTAAGGGACCTGGATGCTTATACATGGACAAGAATAGAACAAAGATAGCCATAGGGAAACTTATAATAACCAAAGATATAATGGAAAGAACCGTCAGGACCGCTCGAGTTTTCTCTCCCAACAATGACCGTGCAATATGCCCGCCATCTAGCATGGCGGCAGGCAACAAGTTAAGCATTGTAACTATCATGCCAACCCATCCAGCTACAGCGACAGGATGCAGCAAGATGTAGTAATCTGGTGGAATCTTTACAACAAACATGGCAATCAGTTCGAAGATTAAGGGGGAGGGAAGGAAAGTTTCTGTTCCTGTAGCTTTATGAAGTGGAGAAAATATAAGACCTACGACGCTTGCTATCAATGCTAAAATAAATCCTAAGATTGGACCACTTGAGCCTATATCAAATAGAGCATCTTTGTTTGACGGAAGTGATTTTTGCATTATAACAGCTCCAAAGGTTCCAATTAGCAGATAATTACCTAACGGTGGCGGACCTGGAATAAAGTATGGCGGCGTGGCTTCGATCCCTTTTCTGTTCGCAGTTAACTTATGACCCATTTCATGCATACCAAGCACAGCCATTATTGCTACGGTGAATGTGACTCCGCCGATTACAGGATCGACCAAATCTCCTGAGAGCAGGTATCCTGTAAGGAAAGTTGTTCCAATAGTCGCAAAAAATAGCAGCCAGTTAACTAGGATGTTGCTTGGTTTTGTAGGAGGCTTCGGAACGATTTTTAAAACTATTCTTCCATCCATTCTCCGCAAATACGCTATCAATTTCATTGGTTCTATGTTTTTCAAGAGTCTCAGGAATGCTTGTTTTGTTTCTCGCGGCTGCTTTAGATAGTATGTAGGAACGTTGTGTTCGAGTAGGGATTCTTCTATGGGAAACTCCGCAGAGACCAGGGCGGTTATTCTTTCAAAATCAGTTTGTTGCGTATCGTATGGCTCAGCTGTTTCTTCTGGCATTTCGCTCATAGCCTTCAACTGCTTAGTTTTTGAATATTAGAATGTTTAGAAGTAGAAAAGTCTATTGGAATTCTACTGTTTGTTCTTGTTCAGAATCTGAACCGCTAAAAACTTTTTAATAATGGTTTAAAGATAAGCTACTCCGCAAAGTTGAAACAAACACAAACATGGCAAAAATTAAGTATTGTTTATGCAAGGCTGATGAAAAATTGACCCCAAAAAAGGCAAATAACAAAAACGGTTACCAGGCCGCCATAATCTTGCCAACTTATTGCGAAGCTGAAAACATACAAAATTTGATCTCCACAATAGAAAATCTGGGAATTAATCCCAAAATATTCGTCATAGACGACTCAAGCCCGGATGGAACTGGAAACATTGTCAAGAAGTTACAGGAAAGCTACCCAAACATACTTTTACTAAACAGACCATTTAAAGCCGGGCTTGGAACCGCAATAACTCACGGCTTCCGCTTCATTTTATCCCAGCCAAATCCTCCTGATCACATAATAACAATGGACGCTGACTATTCACACGATCCAAAAGAAATTCCGAAGCTGTTGCAACAGGCAAATAAAGGTTATGATGTGGTTATCGGAAGCAGATATTGTCAAGGAGGAACAGTTAAAGGCTGGACCCCAACGCGGCTAATAATAAGCAAAGTTGCCAACAGAATAACAGCTAAACTTATAGCACTTACACTAAATGACTTCACAAGCGGCTTCAGATGCTACTCGAGAAAATACATTCAAAGAGTATTACCGAAACTACACAGCCAAACATATGAAATCCAAATAGAAACTCTAAGGCAAGCGCGCATCCACAATGCAAAAGTTACAGAAACACCAATAACCTTCACAAATAGAAAAAAAGGAAAATCAAAACTCACAAAAAACGAGATACTAAGCTTTCTCCTATACGTGCTTAAAACTACATTAAAAAAACCAGAAAATGTCTCCTGACAACCTCTTGAATCGGCTATGTGTTTGGCCAGCGAATTGTGTGAAACGTAAGGAGAGTGTTTACCCATTAAGATAGCCGTTCTCCACCACGCCTTAGGCAGGTTCGGAGGAGGCGAAAAAATGGCCATACTCCACAGTATATACTTGAGAAAAATGGGTTTCAACGTTGAGCTTTTCTATAATGGTCCAATACATTATGACTGGGATAAGAGAGTACAATCAAGCATCCCTTTAAACACCCTGCCTTTTGGGCTCACTATATCTGTTAAAGGTTTGCAAAACATAGCAAAACTCGTGCGGAGGCTTAAATCCTTCGATGTTATCCTCATCAACCACCACATATGCCCCTTCCTAGCCCATTATTTAACCATGTTTCTGAAACCAAAGCTTGTCTGGTATTGCGGGGAACCTCTTCGAGCCTTATGGGAAGATCGCTTATCAGGCATAGGCTACAGAGAGCTAAGCTGCACGGTTAAATCAACCAGCAGGGAATCCTATGGAAAATCTTTCACGTTCCTATTTCTTTCCAGTCAACTCTATAGTGCATCGGTTTCTTTCCTTAGAGCCCTTGACAAGTCGACCGCGCACCGTTATCCGATGATTATAACCAACAGCAACTACACGAAAGAAATTGTTAAGAGAATATACAGCCTAGACAAGCCTATACCAGTTGTATATCCAGGTGTAGAAACCCAGCAAAATAGGCAGAAAACCACAAACGAAGAATCAGAAGGTTATGTCTTAAGCGTTGGAGCTATGATCCCTATGAAAAATCACATTGCCTTGTTAAAAGCTTTCATCAATTTGCCACGAAAGTATCGATTCAAACTGAAACTGATAATCGTAGGAAGTGGCCCGCTAGAAAACGAAACTCGCTCCTTAGCTCGCAAACTTAACCTGAAAAATGTTATTTTTCAATCCAGAGTCAGTGAAGAGAGACTTGACAGCTTTTATGCGAACTGCATGTTCGTTGTCCACCTAGCTCTCCATGAACCCTTTGGTTTGGTTCCAGTAGAAGCTGCACTTCATGGAAAGCCATCAATTGTCTCAAACAATGGGGGGACATCAGAATTCATCATTCACGGGGAAAATGGCTTAGTAGTCAACCCTCATAATCCGAAAGATGTCGCAAACATCATCCAACGCCTAATAGAAGATAAGAAGCTGGCTACTGAAATGGGTTTAAAGGCTAAAGAAAGGGCGTTAAAAGAGTTCACTATAGAGAAGTCAGCAGAGAACCTTGCAAGAACACTCGAAACTCAAATCTGAAAATCTACAGGTCAATGTATACTTAGACAGCTCTGCTTTTTATCTTTCATAAAAAAGGGAGAAAAATGGGATTTGGTTTAAGTTTATGGATCGTGTTGGTCTTTTTCGCTGATTGTTCCGAGTCTTTCAACAATGCTGACTGTTGGGTGTGTTGGGTCGGTAGTTGAATATGTTATCTTTATGACTATTGCTGTGACACCGCGATTCACACTTTGCAGATATTGGATTCCTGATTGTCCGCCTAGGCCATCCCAGAACCATTTGCTGGCGTAGTAGGTGTCTTGTCCGTCGTAGCCCCAGATCACCAAGCCTATTGTTCCGTTCAAGTCTTTGTAAACTGCTATCACTGCGTATGTTGATTGTGATACGTTTCTGTTCCAGCATGACAAGGCTAAGATTTTGTCTGAGTGTGATTCTTCGCAACCTGTATTGTTAGTTACGTAGGTGCCTTTTGTAAAGAAGGCAGCTGTGAATTCGTTGAAGTATTCGGTTCCCATCTGGGCGACTGGTCCTCCTTCAAAGATCATGTTACTACTTGAAATAGCCGTTGTGTTACACCAGTCATCTCTTAGGTGGGTTCTACTGAGCGAGTCTCTGTAGTCGGCTTTGGTTCCGCTTGAGGCACCACCCATAACGAATGGAGCGTATGGTCCATAGGTTGTTTCGTTTATATCCATGCCAGTCATTAGGACAGCTATGTCTTTTGTGGAGTCGAAAGCTTCGGTGATGTAGGCTGCTCCCACAGAGTCTATGGTTGCTGCATCTTTGCCGACGATAATCCACTCGTAACGTCCTTTCTCGTTCTCCTCAATGGTTGAGTACAAGACCTTCAGGTAGGTGCCTGCCGAAAGTGTTTGTGCGAACGTTATGTTTCCGGTTTCGAAGTTTATTGTGTAGTTGTAGTAGCCGAAGGTTGAGTTGGCTCTGTATGGAATTGCCAAGGTTCCGTTGATGAGTACTTTTTCTGAAAAGCTGCAGTAGGCATCCCAGTCACTTGGGATTAGCTTGTCCTCTTCAAGGTTGTATACGCGTTGGTATTTTATGCCAGAGGTCCTGTCCAAGTATCCAAAGCTTACGTCGTCGATTAGGGCTTTTGCCTCACCGCTAGC
>CAYZEP010000019.1:0-21693 GCA_964477645.1 uncultured Candidatus Bathyarchaeia archaeon
GGTGTGCGTAGAACAAAACTACACATAAGTATGCAGAATCAATAATTGAAAATTTAATGGTGAATTCTCACATGATTGGCTCTAGGTTAGGATGTATTAAGAATAAAAAATAGGAAAAAAGAAAAAGAAGAGGGTTTACGCTGCTATTGGGCAGCTTGGACGTTTACTTCTTTGTAGTATTGAGCGTTTGAGGTGAAGACGGTTACGCCGACAGTCAACCCTACATCGTTCAATGCAATGCTATCAGGGTCTTTGATGTAGACAACCATTGTATAGCCAGATTTTAATGTTAAGTCATCTGTAGTTTGATTAAATTCGTCTGTGGTATAATCGAATGTAGCGCTCATGTTGAATGTTGTGCCAGTCAGTTCTATGCTTGTGACATTTAAATCAGATGAAATCACTTCAGTATTTGTCCTCCAGTAGTATACGTTTGTCCATGGGCATTCTTGTCCTCTCACTGTTATCTTGTCCAAAACAACGTCTTTTCCGCCAGTGTTCACTATGACTATCGCAGCCTCAGCCCAACTGCCAGTTGTGTTATACCACACGTGCGGCTTTGTTAAGAACAATGATTCTTCCTGTACTCTTGTGGTTGTCACGTTTATAGCGTAGAAAGTCACAACAGATGCCAGCAATACTGAAACCACTAAGATAATCAGCGTAGTCACTACAGTGCTCAATGCTTTCTTATTCTTTAAGAGTTTCATTTTTTTCTCTCCGTTCAGCAGAATCAGCCTTTGATTAAATATGATAATTTGTGCGTAGAACAAAGCTACACATAACTGTACAAGTGTACAACACCCGAAGAATTCTGAATCGCCTCATCATAACTTCTCAAAAGCTTTCAAGACTTCAAAAATTAATAATCAAAAGCACTAATGCTTTCCTTCTTATCTACTCGCCTTCTATTGAATAACAAAATCTCTTCTGTCTGAGGGAGTACGTAAAAAAAGGGAATAATTAGCCCAGGCAAATTTAAAGGAAATGCGTGGGCTCAGGGCTAGTGCATTGCAATGTTCTTTTTAAGTCTTTGAAAGTCAAAACCGTCAACTAATCCATCACCGTCTATGTCTGCATTGGGGTCGCCACGCGGCATTTCTGGTGAAGATGGAATAGACATTTTGACCAGCTGGTAGTCTATGCCGTCAACTATGCCGTCTCCATCTACATCGGCAAATATTGATATTTCAACGGTCCCGTCTTCTGAGACATTGTCTAGGGTTTCTGATTCGGCTGGAAGTATTGTAGCGTTGGCGCTTATGGTGTAGTTGGCCTTTTCAAAACCTGTAGTATTCCATTTGAAGGTTAAAGTGGTAGATGTTCCGTTTTCCATTTCTTCGACGGTTTGCAATCCGATCTGAGTCTCGTTGGCGTAGACTGTGACATCGAAGGTTTCGTTGAAGGTGCCTTGATTTTCAACTGTGACATTAATGTTCCCAGAGGCTCCTTCTCCAATCACAGTTTTCCAAGACAGCACATTCACTACTGCAATGTCATGCACTTCAGGATCTGCCTTTACAGTGGATACTAGCAATGTACCTAGTAACAGCGCTATTAACACTAGCAGTATTCCAGGAAACATCCTCTTCAACAATTTTCCTTTCTCCCACTTAAAAATATCCTAATCAATAAATAACCCTTTTGGAAAAATATTCTATAGATAAATACGTTGTTTCACGTGCAAGTCCGCGCTATATGGCAATTAGTGAATCTACATACGCTCAGAAAACGGAACTAGCAAGAACTCTAGTATAGTTCAGCGAAAAGTGCGTTAGGTTTAAACATGTTTAAACAATTCATAGAAAACTCTTATTTAGAAAAACTCCCATTGACAAACTCTCAGCAAAACACGGAAGTAGCCAGAAATGAAAGCATCAGATGTTGCGATGATTGGAGTTTGTGCAGCGCTTTATGCTGTAGTAGGACGCTTAACAGACTTAGGTATTACAGTAGGCGGAGTTGCATTTTGGCCCGCAGCAATAATACCTGCCATTTTTGCTGTTTTATTTGGACCGTGGACTGGAGGAACGGGAGCAGCTATCGGTATATTCATCAGAGACATGCTATTTCACGGAGACCCATTGCTGAGTCTATCCGCTGGCGTTACAGCTAATTTTGTTGGGTTCTTCATCATTGGCTACATCTCTCGTACAAATCTTGATTGGAAGAAAATAAGTACAAGTGCGATTGTAGGTAGCATAATCATCGCTACTGGGCTCTTGTTGCCCACGACTTTGTTACCGGCAGAATCCGAGGCTTTCACTCAGTTATCAACCTTGGACAGCATTCTTTTGTTCGTTGCAACAGTTATTGTAAGCATACTTGTTATGATGATTATTGCTAAATTCTGGTCTGAATGGAGAAATTTCGCTGTTGGTTCTATAATAGGATTAGGAGTAGGAAGCACGATGATAGCCATCGTGGTGTGGGCTTACAGCCAAGTTTTCTTTTCACCAGAGGGTTATTTCAAGGCTCCCATACAATCTTCATTTATCCCTATCATATTTGTCTGGACATTCGCCACAGAAATTCCCTTCATTCTTCTTCTCGGCCCTCCAATCATAAAGGCTTGCACTAAAGCCTATCCATCACTAAAAATTTCACAGAAACCTGAAACTAGGAAAGAATAACGTTGAATAAAACTGTGAAGGCGTTCTCGCCAGCAGGCATTTCAAGTTTTTTCGAGATCTGTGACAGAACGGCAAATGGAAAGCCTATAACCAATCTGAAGCAAGTAGGTGCCCGCGGTGGAGGATTTGGAATTGAGAAGGGAGTTTTAACAGAAGTAAGTGTAATCAAAGCAGAGAAGAACTCTGTAAAAGTTTCTATTAACGAGAGGTTTTCACCAGAAGCTGAAACAACAAAAACTGTTGTACGAATGCTACTTAAAAAAGCCGATGAGGCATACACTGTTTTGGTTAAACATAATGTTGAGATTCCTATAGGTGCGGGTTTTGGTTCAAGCGCTGCAGGAGCCCTAAGCACGGCTTTAGTGCTATCAAATGCACTGGGTCTTAACTTAACTTATAATCAATTGGGCAAGATTGCACATGTTGCAGAGGTTAAATGTAAAACGGGCTTAGGCACAGTAGGTCCATTAATGCTTGGCGGATGTATACTCACCATAGAGCCTGGTGCGCCTGGGACAGCCATAATAGATCGCATACCAATATCCACAGACTACGCGATTGTCGCTGGAGTCTTTGGACCTATACCAACCAAGGAAGTGCTGTCTTCCCCTCAAAAACGTCTAGCAGTCAATAAATGGGGTAAAAAAACCTTGGAAGAGATTTTGGCTGAGCCTTCACTTGAGAACTTTTTGCTCTGTTGTCGCGATTTTGCTGAAAAAACTGGTTTCATGACAGAGCGTGTGCGAAAGCTGATAAGGCTTGCTGAGAAAGCGGGCGCAGTAGGTGCAGCGCAGAACATGGTTGGCGAAGCAGTTCATGCACTTACAACATTGGAAAATGCTGAAAACGTGGTTCAAGCTTTTAAGCAGGTTTTGCCAAAAGAAAAGATTCTCATCGCGAAAATTGACATTCAAGGTGCTAGATTAATAGGATGAAGAGGGTTGGAGAAAAAGTTCAGAACTGTGGCTGTTGGTGGCACCTTCGACGAGTTCCATAAAGGACACAGAGCCTTGCTCATGAAAGCCTTTGAGGTTGGCGAACGTGTTTTGATTGGCTTATGTTCTGATAAACTTGCTGAAAGTCTTAGTAAGCCACATGTAACTGCATCTTATGAGCAGAGGTTGAAAGAGTTGAGCAGATTTTTGCGAGAGAGAGGGGTTTTGGAGAGGGCCGAAATTATGCCGTTGAATGATCCTTTTGGGGTGACATTGTCTGAAGGATGTGTTGAGGCTCTAATTGTGAGCCGCGAGACTGAGCCTATAGCTATTAAGATTAATGGGGAAAGAGCGAGGCGAGGGTTACCTCCGCTGCAAATAGTTACTATCGCCATGATTCCTTCTGAAAATCATGCCCCAATTTCTACTACGCGAATTCGTCATGGAGAAATTGACCGAGAAGGTCACCTACTAAAAATGAGAAAACAGAAGTAAATAGTTAAACAATCATTTTCGAACTGCACTTCATTTTCGATCAACTTATTGCATTCATTGTTCTACAATTCGAACTCCGATTTCAAAGGCTTGGTCCATAATTTTCTTGTTGTCTTTTACGCCGCCTAGCTTGTTGCTATTATTCGGGTAGAGAAGCGTTTCGACTAATTCAATATTTGTCCAATTGAGAAATCCTTTCACTGTAGTTTGAATTGTGTTGAACTCTTGTTCTGGTCCTGCAACTGCGATGAAAACTCCCTTCTTTAGCTTCTTCATTCTTCTTTCAAACCCAAATGTTCCATCAGAACGCTTAACGTAAGGCATTAGGCAGTTGCAACGGTCTATCATGAGTTTGGTCTGCGCGCTAACAGTGTCGAAATATACAGGAGAACCAAGAACTGTAGCATCGCAGGACTGCAGTGCATCATAGACTACTTTCATGTCATCATCAAACAAGCAGTATTTTGGATAAGGGTCAACTCCGCAACTTTGACATGGCTTAATGTGCAAGTCGTTAAGATAGATTTTATGTATTTCGGCTCCTTGGCTACTCGCACCTTTCAACACTTGAGATACAAGCAAATCCACATTTCCATTTTTCTTTGGACTGCCAATAATCCCACAGACCTTCATGGTGATTACCTTAAGCAAATTTGAAAATGTAACAGTGATGGCAAAAACTTATGCTTTTCTGCAGAAACCTCTGCCAGAAGGCTTTAAACCTTTTTCAACTACATTCATTATTGGAAAGGAGTTGCTGTGCAAAGAACGGGCGTCGCTAGGCTTCCGCTTCATTACGGTAAAGCGCCAAGATGGCTAGTCGTCCGCATGTGCAAACTTGCCAAGGAGATAACAGCCATCGTCGTTGATGAGTATGGCACAAACGATTTTCTGAAGCGGATTTCCGACCCCTTTTGGTTTCAAGCTTTAGGCTGTGTTTTAGGTTATGACTGGCACTCGTCAGGCGTAACCACAGTCGTTACAGGAGTCTTAAAAAAAGCTATTGCGCCAGAAGAACATGGTGTTGCTGTCTGTGGCGGTAAGGGCAAAGTATCCTTACAAGCGCCGCTGGAAATTGGAAATGTTAGCGAAAAATTTGGTTTCTCAAATGACAGAGTTGAAGCACTGCGCTATGCAAGCAAAATGAGTGCCAAAGTTGATAATGCGGCTGTTCAAGCTGGCTACCAGATCTATCACCATACGTTCTTTGTTGCTGAAGATGGAAAGTGGGCAGTCATCCAACAGGGCATGTGCCTACGGGACCGCACAGCTAGGCGTTATCATTGGCTTTCCGAAAACACAGGAAACTTTGTTGTAGAACCACATAACGCCATAGTTGGCGATGTAAAACGCGATATTGCCTTGGACATGACTGCCAAAGATAGCGAAGGCTGCAGAAAAACTTCGGTGGATGTGGCTAAAGAACCGCCAAAGAAGACTATGCGGCTGATTATGTCTGTTAGACCAGCTTATCAGAAGTCGCTTCAGGAATGGCTGCCGAAAACCGTTGATGCTGCATGGAAGGAATATCCAATTGACGTTTTATCCATGCCCAGAAACATAAACTGGAAAGCCCTGCAAGAAGTTTACGAGTTTCAACCCAGCAATTATGAAGAACTATTAGGGTTCAGAGGGGTAGGTCCAGCCACAGTTAGAGGCTTGGCCCTTGTTGCAGAACTGATTTACGGCGAAAAACCAAGCCGGAAAGACCCTGTGAAGTATTCTTTTGCCTATGGCGGAAAGGACGGAGTGCCTTACCCAGTGAATCGCCAAGCAATGGATGCGTCAATTCAGATACTTAAGAATGCAATAAAAGAGGCTAAAGTAGGTGACAAAGAGAAAATGAGGTCCCTTCAAAGGCTTAGGCAGTTTGCTCCATGCGACATGGAACATTGATGGGAAAAAGCTTTTGGAAGATGAAAAAAAGGATAGTTTAGCGCTTGTCAGAAGGAAAAGTCGAATGAAGATAGTTAGTCTTGAACCAATCTATGAGTCTGTTTTCTGGGAACATGTAAACCAGGATGTTCCTTATTACTACTTCTTCGCATTTGATTGGAAATACAACAGAAACGAGACAAAAATTCTGTTGGCTTTGGAAGGAAACCGAATTGACGGAATGATGCTGGTTTACAGACAGTTTGTGGTTCAGTTGAGGGGAAGCATTGAAGCGGCAAAGGCTCTTTTGGAAAGGTTAGATTTGGAAAAAGTCGAATTGCAAGCCCTAGAGCAGCATAAACCCTACATTCTGGATAGGTATAAACCAACAACAACCCATGAAATGATGCTTATGGTTCTTCGTAAAGGACAAGAAAGGCTTCACCTCAAACATCCAATAGTCAAGTTAGACGCCTCTGATGCTGAGAAGATAGCAACCATAATGAAAAATGCTGATCCAGAATTTTGGGGAGAGACAACCAGTCAAAACATCATTGAAGGAATGAACCGTGGCGCAAATTGGTTTGGAATAAAGGTCGATGGAGAGCTTGTTTCAATTGGCAATGCACGTTTAACAGAGTGGGGAGGCACTATAGGAGTGATCGCTACTCAGGAAAACCACAGAGACAAAGGTTGCGCAACATCCATAGTATCAGAGTTGGTTAGGCAAATCTTAGAAAAACTGCCTATTGCAATGATTTATGTATTAAGTGATAATCCTCCAGCAGTTAGAGCGTATGAAAAAGTAGGATTCAAGCAGTATAAAACATACTTTTTTATGAGAGGAGAAAAACGATAGGTTTTCTCGCTGCTTGCAAGTTGCGTCAATGAAGATGGGCCTTCTTTACTCTTCGACCGTTATTGCTTGTGTTGGGCACGATGTTACACATGCCATGCACACTATGCAGTCGCCTTCTCGCACTGGAACAGATTTCTGAGTATCTGGATACTCTTGTAAGTTTTTGAGTTCAAAAACGCTTACGGGGCAGACTTCAACGCATACGCCGTCGCCGTTGCATTTACTCCAATCAACTTTTACTTTAGGCATTTCTACCAACCTTGTATAAAGTTTGATTTCATCCATTTTTAATTTTTGCTATCCCTTTCAACATGTTCTTGAGATTGCGTTCATTGAGTTTCAACATGGCATATCAACATCTCTTGGAAAGGTGAGTGCAGATGAAAGAATACATTCTTAAATGACATGACGTTCCTCATCGTCTGTCGGATAACTTTTTCAAAACTTATAAGAATGAGAGGCCGAAACCTAATCTGTGCATTGAGTGTGATGCCATGCGTTATGCTGAGATTGGCGTATTTGTATCAGGTCTTGCGTTTATATCATCTTTTTTTGCCGTCGCATCCATAGACCCATACTGGCGCCTTGTAAATATGCTTGCTGCAAACCCGCAACATTACCTCAATTACGTATGGAGCGTGTTACTTTATTCAATTTTACCTTTGACTGTAGCCCTCATATTAGTTATGGTTGGCTACAAAAGAGAAAGGGCGTATTCAACCAAAATCCTCTGCCAGTGGCCCGTAGCAGTTATTGGTGGCATTTTTAGCGTGTGGGGTGCCCTCAGGATTCTGTTTTCACTCAACGCCTATCGTAATGCTCTGAGCACAGCACATTACCAAAACGTTTTTGACATTGACGGTTTAATTCTAACAGTCTATGTGACAACCTCAGTAGCAGCCATCCTTTGGCTATTTACAGGCATTCTCTTTATGTATTTACCTCTATCTAACAAACTTTGCTACGCGAGAAGCCGCCAACAATAGTTTAAGGTAACATTCTTCAAGTAATAGCAGTCCCATTCCGTGATGTAGAAGGCGTCAGATTCAACCTCGCAGAACCATAGTCCAATATGCTTTTAAACAGTTTACAAATAATTTTAAATTCATTTTTAGATTTGGGAGCATCTTGTTATGAATTTGAAAGATGTGGTTTGGCTTAGAATATCTGGAGTCTGTGGCATACTTGCGCCTATAGTTGCGTTCTCATGCATATTCCTTGCAATAGCATTTTACCCAGAGTTCAGTTGGACTGGAAATGCCTTAAGCGACTTGGGCGTCCAAGAAGGCGTCACCGCCATTCTATTCAATTCTGGGCTAATAGTTAGCGGAATTCTATCCCTAATATTCGCGTCTGGACTATTCATTTTTCTACGTGATAAATTATTAGGGAAAATCGGCGCTTTCATCTCCGTTCTTAGCTTTTTAGCTCTTATTGCAATAGGCGTCTTTCCAGAAAATGTTAAGCCAACGCATTATTACGTTTCAGTGGCTTTTTTCGTGCTTTTGCCCATAGCAATGCTTGTCATCGGCGCAACGTTTCTGCTTATGGCTAGGGTGAAAATGAGCTTGTTCACTTTTCTCGCAGCAATAATTGCAGCAGTCGTATGGGGCATACAATTTTCAATACACTTTGTTCCAAACGTTGCTATTCCAGAAACAGTTTCCGCATTTTCGGCTTTAACATGGTCTATATTTTTAGGCTTTAAGATGCTTAGACAAGCTTCACGGCTTTAGAAACCGTTAAACCTTGATGTCGGAATAAATTTGTGAACAGCAAAATGAAGAAAAAACTGTTTCGCATCCTTGTTTTTCGGCGAATTTTACAGCTTCTTCCGTTGGAAATGCTATGCCGTTCACTCCGGCTTTTATGGCTAAAATGTCAGTTTTCACGCGGTTTCTGCCTTTAGGTCGCATACAACCCAAAACCAACGGTGTCTGAGGAAACATTAGCCTTGCTATTGCTGTGACTTTAGCTATGTCTATTGGTTTTGGAGGCTCAACCGTTGCCATTTCTGTCCCATGTATTGGCATAAAAGCGATTATGACTAGGGCTGAAGGCTTGTATTTGGATATTATTTCTAATGCTTTTAATTCGCCTTTTAGCTTTCCATAGTGAAGCCCAACAATCACATGCGGCACAAAAACTATGCCCGCTCTGTGCAATGCTTTCAAAGAATTTTCATAATCCTTTATTGTTACATTCAAATTGTAGATTTCTCTTATAGTTTCGTCCGAACCAATGACATCTATTAACGCGGAATCAACACCAGCCTTCTTAAGTCCTTCAGCGGTATCAAAATCGATTACACCCGTGTGGACAAACACGGTCAAACCTAATTCACGTTTAACCCTTCCAATTGCGTCTAAAAATTTTCCTAGCGGCACGGAACCGTCTGGCAAGCATCCGCCACTTATTAGGCAGCCTAATGCGCCTTCACGCTTAAGCCTTGCACACAACTCAAAGAACCTTTCAGAAGTAGTGGCTGGATACATGGTTTCTAAAACTATTCCACCGCAATGTTTACATTTTAATGCACAGCCTTTGCCCGTCACCGAGATTGTTGGAAAATTCTTAGGCGAAGAACAGTAATAACCTGTTCGATAGTACATAAAGCTTGGAGCATAAAAGTAAATTTTCTTCGTCCGCGAAAAAAAGGAGCCTCTATTCAAAATGTTTAGAAGCTCTGTCTCATTCATTTGCCAAACGGTTTCAGGTGAAAGTTGCTTCATTGTCCTCTCTATGGAATGCATTCGCTATTTGTTTAATAGTTTTCGTTTTCGCTGAATTGCATCAAGGTAGACTGTGTTAATTCAATTATTCAGTTTTTTCTTCCAGTTTGTTGATACGCTTTGAAATGGTGGGAACTGCTTGCAAAGCGTCGTCTATAGCTCTTAGAGATGCTGTCACCTTTTCGAGGTATTTTTGGAAGTTGAGGGCTTTAAAAACTGCCGTGCCTCTTTCTGTTACAGCGTACAGTGTTTTCTTGTTTGAGAGTCTTTCTTCGACAAGACCGTTTTTTATGAGAAAGTCTAGATGTCGTCCTAGAACAGTGCAATCCATGTTAGTTTTGTATGCTATGCTACCAGCAGTCAAAGGTCTTTTCACCAAAACCTCTAGAATTGCCTCGTATGATTCAAGCTTTGATCTTCGCATTTACACATACGCCCTTACTCTCGGTTTACTTTGCTGTGATAAATCATTTGTGAATCTCAAATCTTTAGTAGAAAACACGTGTCGTGTAACAGATATTAAGCTAAACTTAACCTAATTTAATGTATCCTAGAGTGGGTGACTTGGCTATTTCCAAAGAACCGCCTAAAAGAACCCGTGCCTCTTTAGGCTCTGCTATAGTCCTTGGACTTTTAAAGGGAAACCTCGATGCTGCACCCACAACCGCTTATCTAATGACATACAGAAAAGGCAAATGCGTTGCAAACTGTGGTTTTTGCCCTCAAGCCAGAAAGAGCCGCAGCAGGGCAGACATGCTTTCAAGGATTTCATGGCCAGTTTTTCCAACAGAGAAAGTTCTTAACGGAATAGCTGAGGCTGTAGGAAATGGCACAATAAAGCGTGTTTGCATACAAGCCTTAAATTATCCGAATGTCTCCACGCACCTTTTAGCTCTTGTCAACGCAATTAACCAACGTATCAAGGTTCCCATTTCAATTTCGTGCCAACCCCTAAACAGCGAAAACATAAAGCAGTTGGCGGAAGCTGGAGCTGAACGGATTGGCATATCCTTGGATGCTGCAACAGAAGAATTGTTTAGCAAGGTTAAGGGTCTCTCTGTTGGAGGCCCATACAGATGGGAAACTCAGTTTAAACTGTTAAGTGAGGCTGTTAGCATATTTGGGAAAGCTAAAGTTAGCACACATTTAATTGTTGGATTAGGTGAAACCGAAAAGGAAATGGTTAACACTATTCAAAAATGCGTGGATATGGGAGTTTTACCAGCACTTTTTGCTTTTACGCCAATTGCAGGAACAGCACTAGAGAATAAGGCGCAGCCACAGATTCAAAGGTATAGGCGAATTCAAATTGCAAGATATTTAATCTTAAATAAAATCGCTAGATATGAGAACATGCGTTTCGATGCAGAAGACTGCATAAGCGATTTCGGCATTAAAAAGAAAACTCTAATGCAAATTATCCAAGCTGGAACGCCTTTTCTGACCTCTGGATGCCCAAACTGCAACCGCCCATACTACAACGAGAAGCCAAGCGGTCCCATCTACAATTACCCAAGAAACATGAGCCAAAAAGAGCTGTCTGAAATAGAAAGACAATTAGGTTTAGGCGAGGTATAAGATTTTTGAGCCATCTTTACCTTTTCGATGCAACACTAACCGAAACAAACAAGATAAAACTCAAATTTTTAAACACAAAAGGCGAAATCCAAGAATTTGTTGATGATGACTTTAAACCGTATTTTCTAGTCGCCCATCCGTTAACCGAAGAGGAAAAAGGAGTCGTCAAGTATTTCAGCGGCGAAGCCGAAACAGTGCAAAAAATTGACTTATTTACTGGTGAAACGAGAATCTTGGAAAAAATTTCTTGGCCAAACCCTAAAATTGCCTTGAAAGCATCTAGAAGATTCCGCAAGCCTCTAGAAATTGAAGTGGATTTTGTAAAGTCATATGTTTACGATAAAGGTCTGATTTTTGGAGCGTTACATTCTGAAAATAGTTTGCAACCAATTTTGGATGCATCAACAGAGGTAAAGGGAAAACTTGAAGAAAACTTCAAAGAAGTGAAAGCGAAAGACACGCTAAAACATGTTCAAATTTCTCATTGGCTTAACCTGCTTCTTCAGCCCATTCCAAACTTAAGCCCAGAATTCTTCGGCGTTAAAGAAGTTGACCGAGAAAAGGTTTATGCTTCATGGATGCTTTCCAGAATAGCTAACATTCCCTTAACTGAAGCCTTTAACAGCAAACGCGTAAGTGAATGGATAAAGTCGATGATTTACACTTACTTAAGAAAGAATGGAATTCTTATTCCAACCCCTGAGGAGTTGAGGAGAGGAAAACCAACACACAGAGTGGTCGGAGCTTTAACGGTTGCACCTACTTCTGGAATCTACTTTGGGACTGTTGTGTGCGATTTCGAAAGTCTATATCCCAGCTGCATTGACAGCTTCAACCTATCCTACGAAACAGTTGACTGCACCCATCCAGAATGCAAAAGCAACAAAATTCCAGATGTTGACTATCACGTCTGCACAAAACGCAGAGGCTTCTATTCCATACTTGTTGGAGCCCTAAAGGATTTGCGAATCAAACTGTTCAAGCCAAATTCAAAGAACGCTTCTCTCCCGGAAGAAGAAAGGAAAATTGCAGATACAGCGGCAAAACTGTTAAAGTTGATTACTGTTTCCAGCTATGGCGTTACTGTTAGAATCCATGGAGTGGCCTGCCCGCCCCTAGCAGAAGCCATAACAGGCTACAGCCGCTTTGCGCTTAAAGAGACTTGGAAGATTGCTGAAGAAAAGGGTTTACGACCGCTCTATGGTGATACGGATTCCCTATTTTTGGACGGCGCTTCAAACGAGCAGGTGGAGTGGCTGATTAAAACTGTTAAAGAAAGGTTTAGTTTGGATTTGGCTGTGGAAAAACGTTATACTTTATGCGTTTTGCCTAAAGCGAAGAAGGCTTATTTTGGAATATTGCCCGACGGAACACCTGATGTGAAGGGAGTCACACCGATAAAATCCAATTCACCAAAGTACATGAACAATGCGTTTCAGCAATGTATTATAGCGCTTTTAACTGTAAAGAATCAGGAGGAATATGAGCAATCTAAGAAAGCGATTAAAGCGATTGTAAAGAAAACGATTGAGGATTTGAAGAGTAGGCAAGTTAAGCTGGAAGATTTAACGTATACGGTAAAGCTATATTTCGACCCAAATGAGAAGGTGGCAGACATGAAGACTGCAGCTCAGCAGTACCAATGCGCCTTGCAACTTATTGACGCAGGTAAAAAATTGAAAAGATGGGACACAGTTTCCTTTGTCAAAGTTAAACCGTTCACGTATAATAGCAAAACCTTCACGGTGAAACCAGCAGAGTTTGTCAAAAGCTTAGCTGAGATAAATGTTGAAGATTATGTTCGAAATTTGCTGACTGCTTTGAACCAAACTTTTGAACCGATGGGCATCAAGCTGGAGGAAGAAAAGGAAACAGATATTTCAAGATGGTTTATAGGGTAAAGTTTAGAATTATTGGTTAATGCTATAACACAATTAGGTTTTTGTGGGATCTATTGCTAGGAAATAGAAGACTAGGGCTGCAACAACGCCCATCGCTCCCAAGACGTTCCCTAGACCTTCATAATCAAAAGAGAGATGCACTAATCCTCCTAGTGCCGTTCCAATGGCAGAACCCAGATTCAAAGCTGCTGAGTCTATTGACATCATTGTACCACGGAATTGTGGAACCTGTTCAAGAGTTAGGCTATTAGCCGCTGAGGCTACCATGCCGAAAAACCAACTGGCTACAAAAATCAATGAAAAAGAAAGCCATAGATTCGGCGCGTAAGCAAAGGAGATCGTGAATGTGCTTGCCAAGAGAGCAGTCAAGACCGTTGAAGGTTTCCTCCCAAACTTGTTAACGAATCGCCCACCAACCAACCCACCCAAAGCATAGCATAAAGCGCCTCCTATGAATACAGTAGATGCAATTTCTGCTGACAATGAGAATCGTTGCCTCACAAATGACGCCGCATAAAAAGCAACTGCCACAAACGCTGTCATGCGAAGGACATCGCCGATCAAGCAAGCAGTAGCAGATCTGTTTGACAAGATTTCCTTGAAACTTTTCAGATATGCTTTCCCGTCTATCGCAGGTTGCTGACTACGTGAAGTGGATGGAAGACCGACAAATGCCAATAAAAGACTTGCAAATGAGACAGGTATCACGAACAGCAAAAGAGAAAAGCGCCAGTCTCCAAGACCTGCGATTACAGCTATCACTGGAGCCCCAATGACGTATGATAAAGACCCGCCTGCAATAACCCATCCAATTGCGTTTGCTCTCCTATCTAAAGAGAAATGCTCTCCAATCAGTGTAACACCCATCGGCGAAACCATAGCCCATCCTAACCCACTTAAAGCATAAGCTACAAGCATTGCGGTGAAATCTGAAGCCAAGAAACAACCTACAGACGAAATACCGATGAACAGTAAACCAGTGAGAAGTAATGGCTTATGTTCAAATCGAACACTTAGAACACCCATTAACAATGCGAAGACAACTGCGATAATAGAATAGAGAGTGTTGATCTGCCCCATAACACCAACAGAAGTATTGAACGTGTTTCCAATGTCGATTAGAAAAAGTGCTACCAAGACCGCCAGCGGACCAGTAGCAAAGTAAGACATAACCAGAGAGGGAAGGAATAGCTTTCCATGTGAAACTATTTTTTCGTTTTGATCTGACTCTTCTCTCATGCATCTATTCTCCTAGATTAACTAACATTGACTAACAAGCTGCGTCAGAACCTTAAAAGAATACTTTCTTCCCTATAAGGAAGAGTGATATGCAAACAAAAGAGTAGGGGGTTACTTTCACATTAGGGAGCGGAGGGGAAAACTCAATAATCGCCTAATTCTTTTTTGAACGCTTCGCTTAAGTCTCTTCCCCAATTGTCGACAGCTTCCAACTTTCCGAGGAAGAATCTGAGCACTGGTGGTTCAAACGCAAACTTTAACCCTTTTATTAAATCTCTGTGGTTGTACAACCAGTTTATTCTGTCAACTGCATATTCAATGTGTGATACTGTATAGACTCTCCTTGGAAGTGCAATCCTTGTTAGCTCCAAATCAGCAAAGACTTCTCTTCCTTCCTTATCTCTTTCCATTGAAATCGTTCCTCTTTCCATACTTCTAATCCCAGATGCTATGTAAAGTGCAGCTGTTAAAGCCCCCGCTGGATATTCCGAAGGAGGAATATGTGGCAGAAACTTCTTTGCGTCTAAATGGCAAGCTAATCCACCTGGCGGCGTAACCACTGGAATCCCAGTTTCAACAAGCCTTTTGATAAAATACTTTATCTGCTCTATTGCGCAGCCAGCAAGATCAGGATCAACCATTTCTCGCATTCCCACAGCCATAGCAGCAACCTCTCTCTGAGACATGCCGCCATATGTGAAGAAACCCTCATACACTGGAAGCCAAGGTTGTATCTTTTCGAAGAGTTCTTTGTTGTTTGTCGCTATGCAACCGCCTCTAACGCATGTGTTTTTCCTTCCGCTCATGTAGAATAAGTCTGCAATACTACACATCTCTTGGACTATTTCTGCAACAGTCTTGTTTTTATATTCTGCCTCTCGCTGTCTTATAAGATACGCATTTTCACAGATTAAACTGCCATCCAAAACAAGAATTAAGCCATGTTCCTTGCAAATCTGTTTGATCTCCTTCAGGTTTTGCATTGAAAAAGGTTGCCCTCCGAGCAAGTTAGTCGTTGCTTCCATACGGACAACGGGTATTTTTTCTCTACCATATTTTTGGATTGTATCTCTCAGCTTTTGTGGATCCATGTTGCCCTTGAAGAGATTAGTGCTTTCTGTCTTTAGTGCTTCATCCGTGTAAATTTCTAAGCATGTCGCTCCTCCAGTCAGTTCGATATGCACCTTAGTTGTGGTAAAATGGTAGTTTGTTGGAACCACATCACCTGATTTTGAGAATACTTTCGATATTAAATGCTCTGCTGCCCTTCCTTGGTGAACATTCATCACGTATTTGTACCCTAAGATGTCCTTTACTGCATCAGCAAATTCATAAAAAGTCATGCTGCCAGCATAAGCATCATCGACTTTCATCATGGCAGCGAATTGGTTGTCACTCATGGCATTCGTTCCGCTGTCAGTAAGCATATCGAGAAACAGATCCTTGGTTTTAAGTTGGAATGTGTTGTAGCCAGCCTCTTCTATAGCCTTAAGCCGTTGTTCCACTGGTGGCAACCGAACTTTTTGCACCATCCTAGCCTTGTGCATTTCTATTGGGATTTCTTTGCCATTAGACAATTTCACAGACATTGTACAAACCCCATTGTTGTTGCCTTTATCAGAATGCTTGTTTTAATAATTCTTTCGGTTCAAGATTGCTTTTTGTTTTGAACCACCAAAAGTTATATGTGAAAGGATAAGGTTATGAAAACTTTCTCTAAGGCTGGAGAGAAACTTATTGCCTGATTTGCGTGTGTTATTGCAAGACGAGCCTAGGAAACATGTGCTTTTGCTTGGTAATGAAGCTATTGCTAGAGGGATTTTAGAGGCTGGTATAAGCGTAGTTACCACATATCCGGGAACCCCAGCATCTGAGATAGGAGACTCTGTTTCGGAAATTGCTGAAGAAGCTGGCTTATACATGGAGTATTCCACTAATGAAATTGTTGCCGTTGAGGTTGCTGCAGGGGCTGCGAACTGTGGAGTAAGAGCCTTAACAGCTATGAAACATGTTGGATTAAATGTTGCTGCTGACGCTCTCATGACATTGGCCTACATGGGTGTGAAGGGCGGCTATATAATTGTTACAGCAGATGACCCCGAATGCTACAGTTCACAAAACGAGCAAGACAACAGACTTTATGCTTTGCTTTCTAATCTGCCATGCTTGGAGCCATCCAACGCCCAAGAAGCCAAGGACATGACAGTTTCCGCGATTGAAATCTCCGAAAAACTTGAACTGCCAATCCTGCTTAGAACAACAACCCGTGTAAGCCACACCCGTACACCAGTAGTGTATGGAAAACTCACAAAACTAAACTTGAAAGGTGAATTCGTCAGAGATGTAAAGCGCATGGTTTTAGTTCCAGCTAATTCTAGACCAGCGCACACAAGGCTTTTAGAAAAAGTAGAGAAAGCCAAAGAAATCAGCGAAACATCACCGTATAACATTGTTGTGCGTAAGGGAAAAAACAAGAATTTAGGCTTAATTTCTTCAAGCTCAGCCTTTAACTACGCTGTTGAAGCCCTAGACCTACTAAACCTAGATGCTAGCGTCCTCAAACTTGGCATGACCTATCCTCTCCCAGAAAAGATTATTGGAAAATTCCTGAAGAAACATAAAAAAATCATCATTGTGGAAGAGCTTGAGCCGTATTTGGAGATGCAGGTTAAAGCCATAGCTAAGGAATATGCTCCTAACGTGAAAATCTACGGAAAAACGAACAAACTCTATTTTCCAAGAGATGGCGAACTTTCCACACGAGCAGTTGTGGTGGGATTGGCGGAGATAACAGGTAAGAAATTGCCAGTTAACTTTGGGGAGATTGACAAGAAACATGCAAACATATTAACGGATCTGCCGCGTAGACCGCCCATACTTTGTGCAGGATGTCCTCATAGAGCATCGTTCTACGTGATAAAGAAAGCTACTGATGGGAAAGCAGTTTATCCAAACGATATAGGTTGCTACGCCTTAGGATTTGCGCCTCCGTTAAACATTGGCGACGCATTCATATGTATGGGTTCAAGTGTAAGCATGGCTCAAGGAATAAGCAAGGTGACAGGAAGGGACATCGTCCCTGTAATCGGAGACTCAACATTTTTCCACGCAGCAATTCCTGGTTTAATAAACGCGGTTTACAATAATCACAAAATAACGTTAGCTGTTTTAGACAACCTAGCAACTGCAATGACTGGACATCAGCCTCACCCTGGAACTGGAGTGACAGGCATAGGTGTTCCATCAGAAAAAGTACTTATCGAAAGAGTTGCCGAAGGATGCGGCGTGAAATATGTTAAGGTGGTTGACCCCTTCAAAATTAAAAAAGCAACAGCAGTTTTGAAGGAGGCTCTGCAGCATTCTGGGCCTTCGGTGGTAGTTTTTCGGGCGCCATGTGCTTTGATGGTTGTGAGGGAGAGAAGACGAAAAGGTGGAGAAATTGTGTTTTGCAAGATTAATGAGAAGTGCACAAACTGTATGGCGTGCATTAAGCTTCTGGGTTGCCCAGCCTTAATTGTTGATGATGAAAAAGTTAGCATTAACGAAGCCCTTTGTGTTGCATGTGGATTATGTGCTTCAGTTTGCCCTTACAATGCCATAGAATGCGATAAAACAGATTGAGGGAGTTGTAGGAAATGAAAGAGTTCAATATCATTTTGGCTGGTGTTGGTGGACAAGGAATACTTCTGGCAGCTGAAATTTTAGGCACAGCAGCAATAAAAGAAGGATTTAATGTTCGTGTAAGCGAAATCCACGGAATGGCTCAACGTGGAGGAGCAGTAGTTTCTACCGTAAGGATAGGAGAGAAAGTTTTAGCACCAACGGTTTTGGAAGGGAAGGCAGACGTGTTTTTGGGATTCGAACCCTTAGAAACCTTGCGAAACCTGAAATTTGCTTCAAAAAAGACGCTGGTTGTGATGAATGACGAGAAGATTCCTCCAACAGAGCTTTCCGCCAAGAATATTAGGTATCCAGGTATGGAAGGAATCGTGGCGAAGATTCATCGTTTCACCAAAAATCTGATCATTTTAGAAACAGCGAAATTGGCTAAAGAAGCTGGAAGCATTATAACACGAAACATCGTCCTGATAGGGGCGTTGGCGGGCACAGAGAAAATGCCGGTTAAGAAGGAAAGCTTGAAAGAGACGTTGAAGGAACTTGTTCCAGCAAAACATTTAAAAACGAATGTTAAGGCGTTTGAACTTGGCTACAATTACGTTAAAAAGAAAAAATTAGCCAGAGCATCTTTACGTTGAATTTGATGGAGTTTCCTTCTCGTTTTCTATTATTGCCTTTAATATGCTCTGAAATATTTTCATGTCAGAAACGTTTACTAATGGCATTTGGAGGCTCTTGTCAATTTCATATAGTTTCTCAAATTTCGGAAACTTTGTATAGCAGATTTGGCTTATTGGGAACTCTTTCTCTTTCAATTCGTGTTCAAATGATTTCTCGTAAACTTCTAGGCATAGGAGATAGCCGTCTATCCAGTAAAGTCTATTCACACCGTAGGTTGTAGCGCACCACGCAACATCATTAATTGAACGCTTGTCTAAACCTAGAATGGTGATTTTTCGTGTTGGAGCAATTTCAACATCCATGTTTTCTTCACCCTTGGAAGGGAGTACTCAACACCTCTTTAACTTTACCGCTTATTTTTGGCCCAAGTCCATGGACGGTTTTAGGCCAGTCATCTATGTTTATTAGGGCGTTTAGTGGGGTTTGATAGGATTTGAGGATGGCTGTGGCTTTTTCTCTTCCGATGTTTGGTAGACTGGCTACAAAGTATACTTGGGCGTCGGATAGTGTTTCAGTTCTTTTAATTGGATGAACTGTGGGGATTCTTTTTTCCACTATTTGTTCTTGGCGGGCGGCTACGTAAAGAAAGTCGATGGTTTCTTTGTATGAGCTGGTGTTTACTATTGCTATTCCGTTTTTTGCTAGGTTAAACATTGCTCCCCAGACGGATACTGGTTGGATTCTGCTGAACTTGTAGATTATTGGCAGATAACCCTCTAGTAGGATTAGTGCTTTGGGATAGACTTCTTTTAGTTTGAACAGCTGTTCGAAAAGGTAGCGGCGTGTAAGCGTGTAGACGAAGTCGTGAACGGTTTTTCTTTCCACCGCGCATTCGTCAGATAGAACATAATCACCTTTCTCTAGAGTCTCAGTTTTGACGTTGACGCCGCGTTCTCTGAGTCCCTTAACGATTTTTGTTGCAGTGTTTGCTTCACGACTATCAATGATAATGGTGGGTTCTTGCTCTTCGTTTTTCTTTTCCTTTAAGTATGGAAGTAAGGTTTCAGTTCCAGACATTAGACTCAACTCTGGTAATGTATCCGCAATGTTGAAGCTTATTTTACTTTTGCTTACAGAATATTTTATCTTCCCCGTTGAAATCATGCATGTATTTTAGATTCTGCAGTGGTCATTAGCAAGTTTTAAGTATGTAATCGGCTACAAAATTGACGGAAGTGCAGATATGTCTTCACTAAAGGAGAGAATTTTTCAATCAGCAGGTTTTAGGAAATTTCCAATGCTGGACATTTTGGCAAGTTTTATAGTTGCTTTTGTGTCTGTTGTGCTTCAGCCAATTTACTCTGATATGACGTGGGGTTTGGTAACTGTGATAGCGTTGTTAGGTTTCATATGGTTTTTGGGTGCGTTAGTTGATTATGGGGGTGGACGGCGGCGAATGGCGAAAAGTCGAGAAGAAGCAGTAAAAAACGTGGTATATGGTGCTAGGATGATTATTGTATCAATAATCGCAAGTATTCTAATTTTGCTTTTGCTGCAACTTTATGCTATGCTATGACAATGAGTAATTAATGGTTTCTTATTGAGAACCTAGAATCAACTGTTATGAAGAGGTTTTGTGGAGTATGAGGTAGCAACAGCACAGAATAATTACGACCTCAATTGCTATAAAAGGGAACTCAATCGGGTCTGGCTTCACAGCAATATAGTGGATTATTCCCATGCTTGCCCATATTAAGGGGACAACTGCTCCTAAATAATTGAAAAGTCGCTTGCCCACGAAGAGACCCATCCCTATAGCAATGTACACCAGTCCAACTATAGCCACTAAAGCCGCTTCTATTTCCAAGTAAGCTAAGTAGTCTGGGAAGGCAGTTAGAGCCAAATAAATGATGCCCAGCAGCGTCATAAGAGATGCGGCTAAAAGTCTAATACCCTTAAAGGTGTCCATTTTGGTTCGCCTACAAAGCACCCAATGAGAGCCTTTATCCATATAAAACTTTCAGCAAATCTGGTTCAGCTATAACCTTCCCGCAACATCTCGGTTTGTGGGTAAAATTCTATTTAAAAAAAAGAGAGGTTCTGAGAGCCTTTCCTGTTTTCCAGCATGTTTTTAGCTTTTTCTCTTGTTTCACCCCCTTTTTTGGTGCTCGTGTGATGTATGAACGGAATCGATTTGTGTCTCGTTTCTCTTGCGCATTCCCTGATGTCCTTTGAGGATTCTGCGTTCTGTCTTAAACGCGGCGCAATGATCGCTGCACTTCTACAATGGTCTGTGCGCGTCTGCAGTTAGACTCTGTCATGATTGTTCTGTAGGTTTTTGACGCTTGATATGGAAGGCAATTTGGGGCAAACAAGTCCTTAGGCATGCTTTCTCTTGAGTTTGGCAAAAGTATATCAGTGGCTCTTTTTATGGTGGCTCCCAGGTTTGCGATGGCCCTTAATGGTCTTTTTCCTTCTACACCCAATTTAGACCTTATTTCCATACGATCACCCTCCGACTTTGTTCTTGAATACCTCTATGGTTTAGCATCAATAACTATGTATCTGAAGAAAAATTGAAAATGTAGCAAAAAACTCTTAAGAAAATGAATATCATTCAGTTTTATGATGGACATAAAAAACCATTTGAGGCGAATAGAAATCTGTTGATAGTTGTTGGAAAGGACGATTTGCCTGAAATCAAAAGTAGAAAAAGCCCAGAGGGAGAACGCCAAACTCTTCCGAAAACAAAAATAGCGCCAGACGGTTAGTTTTCGTCTCAAAGAACGTTGTTGGCGCCGGGAGTGGGATTTGAACCCACGCGGCCCCGAGAGGCCACAAGCTGTTAGGCGCTAACGCCCCTAAACGTCTCCAGGCTTGCTCCATACCTGACTAGGAGACCCCGGCACACACATCAGCCTAATTCAAGCAATATAGTTTATTATAGGTTTTCCAAACAAATTAAAAACTTACGAACACCAAAACATGAACAAAAAGACTTAATGCCATAACTCCTGTAATTTTCAATAACCAAATTAACTGCAGAATAAAGTGCCGAGACCCTACTGCTTTTCGGAAATTAACACGCGATAACCACTTTTCCGAGCAGAAACCCGAACGTTACCAAAAGCCTCCTCAAAAAACATGCTCAGCCTTTTCCCGCCAACCTTAGACTTCACAACCATCTGAAATAAGGCTCTATTCACC
>CAYZEP010000020.1:0-20231 GCA_964477645.1 uncultured Candidatus Bathyarchaeia archaeon
TAAAGGGAAACTTGGCGGACTGGAAAGGTCGCGTTTGCATGTCTGTGTCTCCAAGTGTTCGCGAAGTTCTTGCGAGGAGAATCGCTGGCGAGATAATTCTCTCAAGTAAGCCTGGGGCAACTATGCGGAAGTGGCGTGAGCTGTTTGCTGTTTCGCAGATGAGTCTTTCTGAGAAAATGGTGGTTTCATCATCTGTCATCAGCGATTACGAGAGTGGCAGACGTGAAAGCCCTGGAACAAGGTTTGTTAGGCGGTTTGTTTGGGCGCTTTTAAAGATTGATGAGGAGCGTGGAAGTCGTTTTATTCGAGAGTTTGCTAGGTTGACAAGTTCGCCAAGTATGGCTATTTTGGATTTGCGGGAGTTTCCGATTCCTGTGCGTGTGGAATATTTGTGCAAAGCCATCAAAGGCGAAGTTGTGGCTGTTTCGAGCAAGTTTGTCAGGGATGTTTTGGGTTATACGGTTGTGGATAGTAGGAAGGCTGTTGAGACGCTTTCTGGATTGGAGTATTCACAGCTTTTCGGAGCTACGACTGATCGTGCTTTGATTTTTACTAATGTGGAGAATGATGGTTTGCCTATGATGCTTGTGCGTGTTAGCAGCTTGAAGCCGCGGGTTGTGGTTTTTCACGGTGCAAGGCCGGATGAGCACTCGATAAGGCTGGCAGAGTATGATCAGGTGCCATTGATTTATTCGGCTTTGCCTAGTGTTGAGCAGTTGATTAAGTCTTTGAGGAAGTTGTATCGTATTGCGCTTCGCAGAAAGCTTGGAAGGCCAGTTCGTCCGCCTCCGAAGATTAGTGCGTAAGGAATCAGGAATTATTAGGGTTGGATGCTGCGGCTGGTTATTCCTCTTTTTTCAAGCTCTTGTTTTAGCAGTTTGAAGTCGTTGATTAATTGTTCTTTGTATTTTGCGCTGTATAGGGCTGCGGCTGGGTGGAAAGTTGGGAAGATTGTTACCTTCATGCCTAGAATGGTTGTTTCGTAGAATTTTCCGTGAGTTCGTGTTATGCTGTTGAAGGGCAATGCTGCTTTTGAGAAGATGTAGGCTGTTGAATGGTTTCCAAGAGTAACGATGAACTTTGGCTGAATAATCTTTATCTGCCTGTCCAAATAAGGCGTGCACGTTTGGATTTCGTTTGGCTGGGGTTCACGGTTTCTGCGCGGTCTGCACTTCAAAACATTACAGATGAAAACATTCTCTCTTGAAAATCCGATTTCTGACAGTAATGTGTCGAGAAATTTGCCTGCAGCACCCACGAAAGGTTTTCCTTTAATGTCTTCCCAGTAGCCAGGGGCTTCGCCGACAAGCATAATTTGGGTGTCGAGGTTGCCTTCGCCTGGAACAGCATTCTTACGAGTTTTCCATAACGAACATTTTGTGCAGACTACGACCTCAGCAGCAACAGCATCTACAAGTTTCTCCCTATGCAAATCAACAACCTTTAACACATACGTATTTTAAACATAATTAAATTTCCCACTACGAAACGTTAAAGCGGTACATTCATAATATCATATGCCAAATCTCTAGGATATTGCGTATGGAAAAATTCATAGACTTGATCGGTATAAACTATTATGAAAGAAACTCTTAGAAGGAATGGAGTGAGAATGGTTAGTAAGACTCTTGAAAAAATGGAGGTTATTCGAGGATTTATTCACGTTCCTGCTAAAAGTCGTTTTGAATTAATTGGAAATACTAACTTACCATGTTCCACTATGTTAAATAACAACCCAGCGAAACTTGACAAATATGGAAGGTTATGGTCTTCATACTTGAAAAACAGATTTTCTGTTGGTACAAAGGTGGAACTTAGCAGAGCTGAAAATGGATATAAAGTCATAGCGAACAAAGACGTACAAGAATGCCCTATCTCTGAACCTAGACATAATGAGGTTAGCTTGGACAACACTAGCTTAGAAAAGACCCTTGCTAAATCGTGTGGAAAGGCATACTTTCAAACCGAGTCAGTATGTATTTATAATGATGACATACTAAAAACAGAAGCTATTGAGAATGACAGCGTTGATCTTATAGTAACATCACCGCCTTATAATGTGGATATCAGATATGAAACATATGATGACAAAATTCCTTACGACAAATATCTGGAGTTTTCTGAAAAGTGGTTAAAAAAATGTTATAACTTAACCAAAGACGATGGAAGACTTTGTTTGAACATTCCTTTAGACAAAAATAAAGGTGGACAGCAGAGTGTTTGCGCTGACTTAACAACTATTGCGAAAAAAGTAGGATGGAAATATCACGCCACAATCATATGGAATGAACAAAATATTTCCAGACGTACCGCATGGGGATCTTGGTTAAGTGCCTCAGCGCCATTCGTCATAGCACCTGTTGAGGTAATTGTAGTTCTCTACAAGAAAAGATGGAAGAAAACAAGCGGTAGTGGGAAATCCAACATAACGAGAGACGAGTTCTTGGAATGGACTAATGCTGTGTGGAATTTCAGTGGTGAAAGTAGAAATCGAATCGGTCACCCGTCACCTTTCCCTATAGAACTCCCAAGAAGATGCATAAAATTGTTCAGCTTTATAGGAGATGTTGTCCTCGACCCTTTCCTCGGCAGTGGAACAACATTAATAGCTTGCCTAGAAGCCGAACGAAAGGGCATAGGTATAGAAATTGATGAAAAATACTGTGGGTTAGCTGTAAAGAGATTAAAGCAATATGGAATAGAACAGCAGAAGTTAATAGTTTGAGGTATGTTTCATGCAAAAATCAATAAGCGATTTAATTATGGAGTATTTTGAAGCCCACCCAAAACAAGATTTGAAACATGGTCCTGTTGTAGACTGGGTAGAGGAAAAATATTTGAAACTGACTGGAAAAAAGCCAAGAGACACTTGGAGGGCTATTAGGAAACTTCACCAAGAAGGGAAATTGATAAAAGTTAAGAAAGGTGTCTATAGGTACGACCCTGATTATGTTCACACTGAGGAGCTATGGGATTTCCCAGAAGACATTAAGGAGGAAATATTCAGAAGAGATAATTATCGATGCGTCGTTTGTGGATCAGGCAGACAGGATGGTGTCGAAATATGCGCAGACCACATAGTTCCTAAGGATAAAGGGGGAACCAACACAGTTGAGAACGGTCAAACCTTATGCGCTAAACATAACTTGATCAAAAAGAATTATTCGCAGACAGAGGCTGGAAAAAGATATTTTATCAAGATGTATGAAGAAGCTATTAAGAAAAAAGATAAGAAAGTCATAGATTTTTGCAAGCAGATTTTCAACGCTTATAATAAGCATGGGATAAATACCCACATTCCTAGACCTGATAAAATGAAAAATAGTTAAAGTTCAGTTAGTCAATAGCAAAATCAACTAGAAGTTCAATATATTTATAAGGGGTCAGAATCCTAGGGGGTAGGGTCTGTATTGGTTGTTTTCAGCGTCAATAGCATGTTGAAAAACCTAGAGAGGGTATCCAATTTAGGTTACGCAACAGGCATAAAATTGACGTTTTCAAAGCATTTGCTTTAACGCATCAACACCTTTAATTCCTACTCTAACACCCAAAGCCTTAGCTTTAGAAGTTACAGCTTTAACTTCTGCATTTAGCACATCCTCAAACGTTTTCACTCCACTCACAACAGCAGCAGCCACACTAAGCCTTTCAGCCGCATCAACATTCAAAAACCCACACATAACAAAACCCTTCTCAGCAATTATCAAAAGCAAAGGCGGCGAATCAGGCAAATCCACCCGCAAACCCAAACAAGCCCCACCATCAACCTTCAAAGACACAACACTAATCACGCATAAACACCTTTAAACCAAACATTACAATACCAACACTAAATAAAAATCTGCTGGAGAAACAGACCACAAATGCTAACAAAACTCAAACAAAAAATCCAACAAACACTCACAACAGAAGCAAAAGCAGCCCACAAAATAGGCTTAACACCAAACATGATAACCGCCACAGGCATAATCCTAGCCTTTCTCTCAGCCCTAGCATACGCACAATGGCAAAGCAGCCCACTCTACCTTCTGCTCGCCACCGTTCTCCTCTTACTATCGGGACTCTGCGACGCACTAGACGGCGCACTAGCCAGACTCTACCAACAAACAACAACCTTCGGCGGCTTTCTAGACTCATTGCTAGACAGATATGCTGATGCTGTTGTGTACGTGGGCATAATAGTTGCTGGATTATGTTATCCATTATGGGGATTAATAGCTCTAATAGGCTCAATGCTTGTAAGCTACAGCCGCGCACGAGCAGAAGCCGCCAGCATAAAAATGGAATCCATAGGCATAGCGGAAAGAGCAGAACGCATAATCATACTAGCCATAACAAGCATAATCGCAATCTTTTGGCAACCAAAAACAACAATAAACATAGGCATAATCCTACTCGCAATACTCTCAAACCTAACGGTTTTACAGAGAAGCTTACACGTCTATAAAATGTTAAAAAAAGAAAGTAGCTAAAAGCTAAAACTTTCTTCTTCTCATACGCATGCGCCGCTCGTCTGCAGCCCTAACCTTCACAATACCACGATGAACAGCACACGAAACACAATAATACTTCGTATCAACCCAACCGCCCAAATACGTACCTTTCTGCCGCAATTCCTTAGCCAACTGCGGATCAACAAGCGACGTCCTACGCGTAACCTTCTTAGCCTTATCCCGCGGCACCACTTGCCCGCACATGGCACATTGAACAACACCACTACTACCTTTACTGCCTTTCGACCTTCCACGGCTTTTACGCTTAAACGGCAATACTCTTCTACCCCTTTTTCTTTCACTCAAAACAGTACATTTTCTGCTTTATATGTCTGTCCTCAAGCTCAGAACAGAAGCAATGTTTGCTTTCGCATCAATTTTTGGAACAATTTTCCCGTTAGAGGACGTGAAGAGGGTTGTAACTCCAGGCCCATGACCAGCCGAGACGCAGTTAGTGTGCACAACTATACCAACAGACACAGCGCCTTGCTTGTATATCCTTCCATACGAATGGTCTGCGTCAAGTATAGCCACCAAGTCACCAAGTCTTAAATCATCAAGCCCATATTGCTTCCTAACGTTTTCATCGAAAAGTTGAATGTCATAATCCCCAGAATAAGTCTGATTCGCTCCTAAGCCTGAACCCATAATAGCTGCTGGAATTATATGCGTAACAGGAACTTCCAGCTTGTCACCGTTTGGTTTTGGGTCTAAAGCTTCAAAAAACCGCGGGTCAATATTCATCACTTTTATGTCAGGAAAGTCTAAAAGCTTGAAGCCGACTCCAAAGGCTTTTACAAGCACTTTGTCGCCGAGAATGAGTTTTTCAAAGGTTTCTGGCTGAAAATCCACCAGAACATGTTCTATTCCGCCGTGTTTTCCAGTTACAACGCCCTTTACACCTTTCGCATCGCCCGTGACAACCATTGCCTCGTTTCCAACACAAGAAAGCACGTTAAAGGCAGCGTTTGCACCCTGCCCATAACGCGGGTCATTCTCCTTGTTCTCAACACTTACGCCTGGTTCAACATGATCCGCTTCCCAACCGCATGCTGGGTCCCCGACCCTCACGTTATATGTGATTCCACCGACTCCTGGCAGAACCATTGGAGCACCCTGAGCCGAAATATTATATACTCCTCTTCCAAAAACTGGACTGGCCACTTCGCCGAAAACTGAGATTTTGACCAATTTATCAATGTTTGTTTTCAACATCCTATTGCTCCTCCATTAGAGTATGTGCATTATCAAGCTGATACTAATAAAACTTCACTTGTCAGCAAATTAGTGTATCTGCTTGAAACATAACAAGTTTTAAATGTTGGATGTTTATTTTGACTTGAGTAAAGCTAAGCCTAACGTGGCTGAGATCAATGTCTGACATTGGATTAAGATCTAAAATGCTAGTCAAGGATGTTATGAGCAGCCCAGTTGTAACCATAAAAGAAGAAGCACCTGCAAACAGAGTTGCAGAACTCATGGACAAGCAGGGTTTGGGCTGCATAATAGTAACAAATAAACAAGGAAACCCCCTCGGAATAATCACGGAAAGAGACCTGGTTGGAAGGGTTCTGGCTAAAAACGCCAAACCAGACTCCATTAGAGCCAAGGAAGTTATGACCTCACCCCTGATCACGATAGAGCCTGATGAAACAATAAGCGAAGCAGCTAGAAGAATGAGCAGACTAAACATAAGAAGATTAGGAGTCATATATAAGGGGCAGCTCATTGGAATACTCTCAAGCAAAGACGTGCTTGCAGTTATGCCAGAACTCATAGAAACCATCCAAGAGCGAGCACTCATAGAGGGAGAAAACATGGCTCAAGAAGCAGAAGAGGAATCGAAACCTCTTGCTGGGTATTGTGATCGTTGCGGAGGCTGGTCTGATAACCTGAAAGAAGCTAATGGTGAATTCCTCTGCGAAGATTGCAAGGTTGAATTAGAAGGCGAGGAATAAGAGGCGATTGTTTGCGTGTTAAAGAGATTATGGATGACAGACACCCGTTTATTTATGAAGACGAGCTTGCAACAAAAGCCCGTGCAACAATAAGAGATTACTCCTTAAGAATTCTTCCGGTGACAGATGGAAATAAAAAACTGTTAGGGATAGTTTCACGCGGCGACGTAATGACTATCTCCTCTTCTATCTCACCAATAAGAGTGAAGGGCATAATGGCGAATCCAAAGTATACGGCAGCAATGGAAGAAAATGTCTTTTCAACGGTTAAAGAGATGATTCGACAAGGTGAATGGTGTGCGCCAGTTGTAAACTCGGTTCAAACCAAAACTTACAAGGGAGTTTTAGGCTTAGAAAACTTTATTGACGCTATACTTAAAACGAGCCCAGAAAAACTTTCTAAAACAACTGGGGAAATAATGTTCAAAGATGTTGTTACATGCTCTCCAGAAGATGAAATTGACAACATCTGGCGACTAATGCAAACAAAATCTTTCGCGGGCCTGCCGGTTGTAAAAAAAGGCAAGCTGGTGGGTATTGTTACACAAAAGGACCTTCTCGAAAGCGGTGCACTATTGCCAACATTTGAGTCCAAAAAAGGACGCTTTCGGGCTTCTACAAAAATCTCTTCAATAATGAAAACACAGGTAATTGCAGTTAAACCTCAAATAAAGGTAATTAGAGTTGCTAAAATCATGGTTTCAAAGGACATTGGAAGAGTTCCGATTGTGGACGAAGAAGGCAGATTAATTGGCATGGTGGATCGGGAAGATGTTGTTAGATTGCTTGTTAAATGAGAGGGAAAGTAATTGAGTAGAGAGAGCTTTAGAAGAACTCTACGGGAAAAGGGCCCACTCTCTTTGAAGGTTCATCCTTCGAAGAAACGAGAAGGCGAAATAATGCATGTTGCAAAAAGCCCAGTTGTCACAATGGCTCCTACCACACCAATCTACGACGCAATCCAAATAATGACCAAGGAAGGATTCCGCCGAATACCAATTTCTAATCCTGGAACAAAAGTTCTAGAAGGAATCATGACAGCTACAGATATAATAAACTATATTGGCGGCGGAAAAAAATTCGAAATAATCAAACAAAAATTCGGTGGAAACTTTTTCAAAGCCATAAATGAACCCCTAAAACTCATAATGACCAAAAATGTTGTTTCAGTTAAAACCTCTGCAAAAATAAGCGATGTAATAGAATTAATGAAAGAGAAAAATCTCGGCGGCTTACCAGTGGTTGACGAAGAAAACCGTGTAAGAGCAATAATCACGGAGAGGGATATTGCAAGCATGTTTGCTGACAGAATAAGCGGCATAAAAGTTTCTCAGCTAATGTCGGAAAAAATAGTCACAGCATTGCCCACAACAACAATATTTGAAACTGAAAAAACAATGACAACACAAGGCTTTAGAAGACTACCAATAATTTCTGACGGCAAAGTAATGGGTATAATAACAACAATGGATATTATACGGTTCTTCGGTTCCGGAAAAGTATTCACGTTCCTACGGTCTGGAACTATAATACAAGTTTTGAACACCCTCGCACTTGAAATAGCCACAAAAAAAGTTTCAACCATCGAGCCGAATGCAGATGTCGGTCAAGCAGCAAAAATAATGCAAGAAAGAAAAATAGGAGCCATACCAGTTGTTAAAAACGAAAAACTCGTAGGCATAATAACTGAAAGAGACTTCTTCAAAATAATAGAATAAACTTTTAACATCCCCCACGTTCTACGTTATTCAAATAACAAGAGAGCGGTCGACTTGATTGTTGACTTAGTCCTAAGTAACGCAAAAGCTTACATAAACAAGGAAATAGTGGACTGCAGCTTGGCAATAGACAACGGCAAAATTTTCAAAATAGGCAAAGAAGCCAACATGCCAAAAGCCGAGACGAAAATTGACTTAAAGAATCTCTTAGTTTTGCCCGGTCTGATAGACACACATGTGCATCTCCGTGACGAAGGAAAAGCGTACAAAGAAGATTTTTACAGTGGAACCGCTGCAGCCGCCGCAGGCGGAATAACGACAGTTTTGGACATGCCTAACAATGACCCAGTGACCATGAGCGCAAACACTCTCAGAAATCGAATGAAGCTTGCTGAAAGAAAGGTTTTGGTTAACGTGGGCTTTTATTCCGAATTTCCAAGAAACATAAAAGAGATAGAGGAAATAGTGGAAGAGGGTGCTGTGGCTTTCAAGCTTTTTATGGCTGAACAAGTTGGCGGACTAAACATTGATGACGACAGGGCGTTACTGGAAGCATTCAAAGTCGCTAGTGAGTTGAAGATACCTGTGGCTGTCCATGCAGAAGACAAAGAAACATTAAAGAAAACTGAAGACGAGCTTAAACGCGCTAACCGCAACGAAGTTGGAGCATTCCTCGAAGCACACACGGAAAAAGCCGAAGTGAATGCGATAAAACGCTTGTTAAACATCGCTCAACATAGCCGTGTTCATTTACATTTTTGTCACGTGACCACAGTGAGCGGATTAAAAATGATAACAGATGCACAAAAACGTGGCTTGACAATAACTTGTGAAGTGACGCCACATCATCTGCTTTTGTCAAGTGATGATTTAAGGCGAATTGGAACATTAGCTTTGACAATGCCGCCTCTTCGAGAAAAAAATCATCTTGAAGTTCTTTGGCTCGGAGTAAAATCTGGTGCGATTGATACTATAGGTTCAGACCATGCACCGCACACTTTAGAGGAGAAGAAAGCGAAAAATGTTTGGGATGTTAAGGTCGGCATACCAGGCTTAGAAACAACGCTTCCACTGTTACTCACAGAAGTGAAGCGTGGAAGATTATCATTAGGTAATGTTGTTAGGCTGATGTCGGAAAAGCCTGCTGAAATTTTCAAATTAAAAGGTAGAGGCTACTTGAAAGTAGGAAACAACGCAGACTTGGTCGTTGTGGATTTGGATAAAAAATACAGAATTGACGCATCAAAATTCCACTCAAAAGCGAAATACTCCCCATTTGACCAATGGATGGTTGAAGGAAAACCCGTTAAAACATTCGTCAACGGTCAATTAATCATGGATGAAGAAGAAATTGTCGCTAAACCTGAAATTGGAAAAATAATTCGGAGAGAATAAGCTGTGAAGTTTGTTGCAGATGGAATGCTTGGAAAACTGACACGTTGGCTTCGCATTCTTGGGCATAACACAGAATACTCAAACAAAATGGATGATGCCCAGCTAATCATGATAGCTAAAAAAGAGCGAAGAATTTTGCTTACGAGAGATTTGGAGCTTTATCAACAGGCTACAGCTAAGGGAGTTGACGCCTTCTACTTAGAGGGAAATACGGAAGCAGAAAAACTTGCAAAACTTGCACAAAGGTTCGACATCGGACTAGACATAGACATGAAAACCTCGAGATGCCCAAAATGCAACACTCGAGTAAAACCAATACCGAAAGAGAAAGCAGTGGGCAAGGTTGAAAAAAGCACATTCGGCTACTACAAAGAATTTTGGGAATGCCCCAAATGTGGACAAATCTACTGGCAAGGAGCTCACTGGGCAAGAATTAGAAAAACACTTGAAGAAGCAAGAGAAGACCTAGAAAAGCTTCGAAATGAGAAGTAGCTCACAGCTTGGAGAGTTTTCACAAGTTTTAATAAGGAAAAGTATAAGTAAGGAAATTAGGGGACGATTACCGCTTGAGCATTCAAAAGCCGTCCCGCGAGTTATCGCTCGAAGAAATCCTAACATGGACGTTTGACATTTACTCGAAGAACATTATCATGTTTTTAATACCAATTATGATAACGGCTTTAATTTCAGGAAGTTTCAGCATTCCAATTACTAGCTATGCAACAAAAATAGCTGAAATAGACCGTAATGCACCTCCAGAAATTGTATTAAGTCAGCTTTGGGGCTATGTTCTAACTTTGTTAGCTATAGCACTCGGGATTGGCATAATAACATGGATAGTAGGCACTATAGCGAATGGAGTTTGTGTCAAATGCGCTTCAGACCTTATAGAAAAAGGAAAGGCAAGCCTTGGAGAATCTTTCAACTTTACGGTGACCAAACTCCTTTCTCTATTAGTCGCAGCATTAATCACTGGAATACTCATAGTATTAGGTTTTCTCGCTCTAATAGTGCCGGGGATAATACTCTACATAATGTTCTATCTGGTAGTTCCAACAATTGTAATCGAGAATATTGGAGCCTTTGACAGTTTGTCAAGAAGCAGGAAATTAGTCAATAACCGTTGGCTAAAGACTTTCGTTCTCTCCTTAATACTCGGTTTAATAATAAGCTTTGTTACCTTCATTGGAAGTTTGATTGGGGCTCCCTTGGGTATTTATCGCTGGTTTTTAAGCAGCATTATAGTCGCGTTTGTTCAGCCAATTGCTCCAATATCACTAACAGTATATTATTATTCCATGTTGGCGAAGGAGAAACAGATGCTTCCACCGCCTCCACCATTCTAGAAACGTAAATAAAGAATGTTAGCGAATGCTTTACTTTGCTTCCAGAAGCCATTTCAGCGGGATATCTTGGTAAGTGCCATCTGGCAATGTCCGTCTAACAGTTATCGGTAGGATGCCTGCCTCAAGTTCTTTTAACGCTATGTCTATTGGACCTGAAAAGCCCTCTGAAACCTCAACAAGTATGGGGGCGCCCATGGATATTTGAAGCGCCCTAGCTCCCACTACTCTTGCCTTTTCGAAACGAGTGATTTTCGGGGGACCTATCGAAATCTTCTCTTTTTTAGACGTATCCTAATACTCCCCAGCGCCTGGATAACCAGGTGGGCCTCCCGGCGGTGTTGGAGGCGCCCTCATCTTTCCAGCCGCAATTACATCGTCGATTTTCAGAATCATTGAAGCGGCTTCTGTTGCCGATTTTATTATTTGTTTCTTGACGGCTAGGGGTTCAAAGACTCCAGCTTGATTCATGTCCTGAATTTTCCCGGAGTGCACCTCTATGCCTGCCCATGTTTCGCCTTTTTCGTGCCGTGCTCTCAATTCTGATAATATGTCGATTGGATCTAAACCAGCATTTTCAGTCAACGTTACTGGAACAACTTCAAGGGCTTCGGCAAAACTCTTAACCGCTAGTTGTTCCCTTCCCGGAAGAGTTTCAGCATATTTCTTAAGCGTCCGCGAAATCTCAAGTTCAGGTGCACCGCCTCCAGCTACGATTTTTGGTTCTTCAACCACGTCTCGAACCACACATAAAGCGTCGTGCACTGATCTTTCTGCTTCGTCTACTATACGTTCTGTTCCCCCTCTTATCAAGATTGTAACGGCGCGGGGGTGCTTGCACCCTTCCACAAAAGTCATTTTGTCTTCGCCTATTTTGCGTTCTTCAACAAGGCTAGCGTATCCCAAATCTTCTGAATTTATAGCATCTAGATTTGTTATTATTTTTCCACCAGTTGCTTTAGCAAGCTTTTCCATGTCTGATTTCTTGATTCTCCGAGCTGCAAGTATTCCTTTTCTGGCAAGGGAGTGCTGTGCCATGTCGTCGATGCCTTTCTCGCATAAGACAACATTTGCACCGGCTGCAACTATTTTATCAACCATTTCTCGTAACATTCCTTCCTCTTGTTTGAGGAAGGCTTCCATTTGATCTGGGCTTTCAATGTTGATTTTTGCGTCAAACTCTGTCTTCTCAATTTCTAATGCAACATCAAGTAATGCTATCTTGGCTTTTTCAACACGTTTAGGCATCCCAGAATGCGAAACTTCCTTATCTAAAACTATGCCTTGAATAAGCTTCGTGTCCCTTATGGATTCACCAGGCTTCTTTTCAACTTTGACGTCTTCTATGTCTGCCTTGTACTTGTCTCCTTCCTTTTCTGCAACCTCAAGAACTGCCTTAACTGCTAACTCAGCCAAATGTTCTCTATGTTCGGCTACGAGTTTGCTTGCCATGGAAGTCATTGCAGCCTTTTTCGCGTACTCTTCAACTTTTGATTCTGTTGGTATTGCGATTTTCTCCAAAACCTCCAGAGCTTTTTCTGAGGCCTTTTTGTATCCATCAATTATTATTGTAGGATGTACGTTTTTCTCAATCAATTCTTCAGCTTTGTTTAGTAGTTCGCCAGAAGTTATGACGGCCGTTGTCGTTCCGTCGCCAGCTTCGTTGTCTTGTGTTTTTGCAACTTCAACCATCATTTTTGCTGCTGGATGCTGAATATCCATTTCATCCAAGATAGTGCGTCCATCGCTTGTTATCGTTACGTCGCCGAAGCTGTCCACAAGCATTTTATCCATGCCTTTAGGTCCAAGAGCGCTTTTTACGGTCTCAGCCACTATTTTTGCAGCCATTATGTTTGCGTGTTGAGCTTCCCTTCCCCTGCTTCTACTTGATCCTTCTTTCAGAATTAAAACTGGTGTTCCTCCAGCTGGTACAGATGATGACAAATCTCAAACAACCTCCTTTAATGCGTCAACAAGAGAAACAGCATTACAATATAAATTTTTCTAAAAAGAAAAGCTGAAAGTTGGATTTTCAGATGTAAACTTTTAGCGATCATGCTAACTTGGCTTAAGCTCCGTTTTCAATCCCGACCCAGTTAAGATTATCACAGTCCTATCGGCTTCTGGTACTTCTCTATTCTTCAGTTGCTTCTTGTAAGCTGCATAGGCAACAGCTGAACTTGGTTCAACAAAGAAGCCTTTTCTAGCAAGTTCTATGAAAGCATTTAATATTTCGTCTTCTTCGACCATAACTGCGTTACCGTCCGCTTCACTTAAGCGGTTAACCATAACATTTAGCAATGGAGGATTTGCGCTCACTAAAGCATCAGCAATGGAAGTTATTCTATCTGGCGGTGTGTAGGGTAGGTTTTTAAAGCGGTGGTAAAGAGGCGAAACTTGTTGAGTTTGGCAAGCTATTACTTTTGGCATAGACGCCATAATGTTAGATTTGACTAAATGCTTAAACCCCTCTATAACGCCTAAAAGCAGAGTGCCAGCAGAAACAGGCAAGTAAACGCGTTCGGGAACGTGCCAACTAAACTGCTCAGCAATCTCGTAGGCAAGGCTTCTTATTCCATCCCTAAATAGGGGGTGAAGTATGTGTCCAACATAATACTTTCCTCTTTCAGCTTTTTGTGCTTCTTCTGCAACTTTGCTTCGAGAACCTGAAACTTTAACGACCTCTGCACCGTAAAACTGGATCTGATTAAACTTTGGTCCAGAAACATTTTCGGGAACATAAATTTTCGCTTTTAACCCGGTACGAGCAGCATATGCAGCGATAGAGGCTCCCGCATTACCAGAGGAATCCTCAGCGATGAAACCTCCAGCTTTCTTAATTGGCAAATGCAAAGCTGAGATCATTACTGTCGAGCCTCTATCCTTGAAGGAACCGGTGGGGTTCAAACTCTCTAGTTTGAAGTAGACGTTGTTTGAAAAGTGAACTAGAGGCGTCCAGCCTTCACCTAAAGTCGTGATTTCTGTTTCTTTTACGTATGGGAAAAATTCTGCATAATGCCAAACAGTATAATCATGCTTTCGAATTTTCTTGACTTCAAAGTCAGAATGAAGTTGAACGCTTAATGGCTGGTTGCAGTTAGGGCATTTGAAATTTAGTAGGCTGGGCGAGGATTGACCGCATGCAGAGCATTTGGTTTCGAATCTCATCAGGCAACATCTGTTTAATGTATTGAGAAAACTGTGGATATTTAACTTTAAACATAGTTTTGGCGCAAAAATCAACCAATACGGACCCTACCCTCTAGGTTTTTTGCTGGACGAATATTCGGTTCATAATAGGCTATTGAGGCTGTTGCAGTTTGAAATATTATACATAGATTGAGGAAAGGAGCGGTTTTATTTGTATGGTATGTAGTCTTTTCCTAGCAGTTCTCTTGCTATGACTATTCTTTGGATGTTTGTGGCGCCTTCAGCTCCGGCACAGTAACTCATTATTCCTCTCAATCCCATTTCTAACGGGCACTCTTTCGTGTAGCCATACGCGCCAAGCCAAATCATTGTATGCTTGTAAACGTCAAATGCAAAGTGTGGCGCAATAAGCTTGCAGGCAGCAATCATACGGCTAACTTCCAATGACGTGAACTTGTTCTCCTTGTAGCGTTTGTCGTTCATCCAAGCCGTGCGATAAACAAGCGACCGCAAAGCCTGCAAATGCGCCCAGTCATCAGCCAACTCAAACTGTATGCCCTCAAACTTGCCTATTGGTCTGCCGAAAGCCTTTCGCTCTTTTATGTACTCTATTCCTATTTCTAGGGCTCGTTGAGCCGCACCAACGCAAACGGCAGCTATCAAGATTCGGGCGTTGTCGAATCCTTCCATGGTCAAATAGAAACCCTTGTCAACTTCGCCAATACGGTAGGAGTCCGGCACTTTCACGTTTTCCATCATGAAACCGCCTGTCGAAATCGCCATCCTTCCCATGTCGTCAAACCGCTTGCTAATCTCAACTCCCGGCGCATCGATGGGTAGATAGAAACCTGTCATACCACGATGCATGGCTTCTGGCGGTGCAAGCGAAGTTCTAGCAATAACAAAGTAGCCACCGCCCAACTTTTTGGCTTCTTCTGTGCCACTGATGTATGTTTTCTCACCGTTAAGAACCCAATCATTGCCTTCCCTTCGCGCTGTGGATTTGAAGGCTGCAACGTCCGAGCCGCCGCCACTTTCTGTAGATGCAATGCCTATGAAAGCATCACCTTTGATGGCCTTCCGAATCACTGCGTCACGCACGTCTTCGCTACAGTACCTGTCCACAACAAAACCCCAAGATGACCCAACCAGCCACATAACGGGCAAAGCAATGCTCACATCAGCATAGCCAAGTTCTTCTGCAGCAACACACGCTGTAACCCAGTCAGCACTAGTTCCACCATGCTCCTCTGGAGCCGTCATAATAAGCAGTCCTATGTCCGCCATGCTCTTCAAAATCTCATGCGGAATCTCGCCTTTACTATCCATCTCTCTGATTTTCTCCAGAGGCAAATTCTTTTGACACCATTCCCGCAAGGCATTGCGGAAAAGCTCTTGCTCTTCACTGAAAGCAAAATCTACCACAATTTTCACCTTTGAACCGTAACTACTAAATGCTATAAATATAAAAGTTGTTAAAAATGTGTAACTCTTTTTCTTCGCATTTTCAGTTGATTTAAATATTTGATTATAAAATTTAGAAGTCTGGTGAACGCTTTGAATCTCTTCCTGTTTCTTATCGTCTGGGCTTTTCTATGGTATATTCCTATTCCGCCGAAAAAGTTCAGTTTGAAAACCCCTTCGTGCATAGTTTCACTACTCTTAGGCTTGTTGCTTTTCTTTATAATTCAGCTTTTTCGCACTCCTTTGAGCATTTTCGTGTACTTGCTGGTTTTTCTTAGGCTGTTTGTCGCCTTCATCGAGTCCGCCTTCTCGTTAAAGCATGTCGACCTAGAAAACTCAACACAACATCATTATTCTCGCCAACGTTTTCCATGGAAAGTCTCCGTGAAAATTCAAAGAAAAATAATTGGAGTTCTTTTCCTCATCTATCTGCTTTCGGCTTCTATAATAATAGCTTTTGGACAGATTCAAAGAGTGGCAAACGCCGCTTACTTCAACAGTTTCATACAGTTAGGTTCAGGCTTACCGTTTAACTGCACAATTCCAGATAATATGGTGCGTCTTGTTACACAGGAACTCGCTGTATCCATTGCGAGACGGCACATGTCTGAGTTTGGAAGCAACATGCAAGTCTTGGGCTGTCACATAACAAAAACTCCAGAAGGTAAGCTTGCTTGGATAGCTGTTATCGGCTCAACTAACGTCATAGCAGAGAATTACGTGAAAGGCTTCGTGATAATAGATGCAACAGACCCAACTGCAACTCCAAAGATGTTGCGGAATGAAATTGGAGTCGGAGAAGGTCTCTGGTGGGATCACAATGTTCATTTCCGTTCTTACATGGATGATATGGCGAAAAGCTACGGAGTTGCCTACATGACATGGGACCTAACAACAAACGAGTCTGCATATGTTGTAACACGCTATAACGTCGGTTTCGACCTCGTTAAAAGATATGAAACTCCCATGGTTTACGATTCACAAGGCAACTTACGCTACGAAACAGAGTCCATTTCTGATGTTCCATTCTGGATCACGCAGATTTACGATGAAGACTGGTTGGAGGGAATGACAAATGAAATGGGATGTTTTCGAAGAGGCGACGGGTTTGACTATTGGGCAGGCGGTTTACTATGGATAATTCCACCAAGCCGCGAACGCTTTCAAATGACAGAAGATACACGCTACATTGTTGATCCAGAAACAAATGATGTAGTAGCGCTCATCTGTGTTAACCCTGTTGGAAACCAAAGAGCATTATCTGGAGTGTTCAAAGCCACACGAGATGACATATTCTTTTATGACTTCAAACTAGCCAATTATATCTCTGGCATGACAGCTGAAGACATGGTAGAGGGACGACTGCCCAAACCAGCCACAGGCATCTACTACGCAGAAATGCCTTTACTATACCCAGTTGAAATTTCGCCAAACAATTATAGACTTGCATGGTACGTGCCCATTTATTGGCGTGAAGGCACATGGGAAGTAGATGAAACCATTTACTTAGCTGGATTTGCCATAGTAGATGGATCAGAGGCTAACAGAATAACCATAACGATGAATGGAGAAGGATTGACAAGCGAACAACTAGTGCGCAAGACAAGATTAGACTTTATGAACTTGTTCGGCGTGATGACCTACCTTGAACTTAATGCAACAGTTCTTGGCAAGTACGAATATGTTGAAGACGGCACAACCCACATAGTCTTACACTTAGACAACGACACTTATCAATGGGTGGAAGCAACTCCAAAAGATATTCCAATAGCTCAATGGAACGAATTGATGGCAACGGAACCAACGCAAAGCGTGACAATGCACATTGAAAAACAGGGAGAAAAGTGGATAATGATACACTTCGACAATACAAACATCCCATAAGAGAGAGCGTCCGCTAGAAATCGACATTATTCTTAGACATGCCCTCTAGTATACCGAGACTTTAGCCACTCCGTTTATCTTCAGAAACTCAGGAATCAATTCTCCAGGAATCATTTTCTCGACAATCAATGTCAGTTTCGGCTCTGGTGACAATTCCGGATCGTCTACAATCGCTTGTCTTATACTAAGACCACTTTTTGCAAGAATCATGGCTGAATTCGCCAGTATTCCAGGTATTTTAGCATCAACAGGCGTTATTTCAACAACCCCTAGGCTTAGATGTTTTGCAATCTCTTTCAGTGAATGCCCAGCAGATCTTATGCTCTCAAATATTAGCCGAAGTTCGCGGTTAGCGTGGATAGCGTTCAACGTCTCGTTTACTGTTCGTCTGTCCACTCCAGCAACACGGGCTACCCGCACTGGTGGAACCTCAATCTCGTTAACGTAGATTTTCCCATTTCTCACGCTTAATCCATTTTCTACGAGGACGCGAGCTACTTTAAGCCGTTCTGGATGTGCTTCTAGATATTTTTTGATGTTGTTCCACATGTTACAAATTTCCTAATGTACTTTTTTGTGCAATAAAGTATAAATATGTTCTTGCAATTATAAAGTCTATTAATATACTTAAACGTACTAAAAAGTACATAGGAGAAAACAAAATGACCTCAAAGAACAAAATGAAAGAACGCTTCGTAACATTAAGCCTTGACGAAATGCCAACATCGTGGTATAACATACAGGCAGACCTTCCAGAACCATTACCACCACCATTAGACCCATCAACATCAAAGCCAATAAGCCCAGAATTACTCCAAAGAATATTCGCTAAAGAACTGATAAGTCAAGAAGTTTCAACAGAACGCTACATCAAAATACCAGACGAAGTGCTTGACGCTTATCTAAGACTCCCACGTCCAACGCCCCTCTACCACGCAAAAAGACTAGAAAAATACTTGAAAACTCCTGCAGAAATATACTTTAAATGTGAACAGTTCAGTCCAACAGGCAGCCATAAAACAAACACTGCCATCACACAAGCGTTCTATAACAAAAAGCAAGGAATCGAAAGACTGGTTACAGAAACTGGGGCGGGACAATGGGGCACAGCGTTGGCTTTTGCAAGCACCATTTTTGGGTTGAAATGCCGAATATATATGGTTCGGGCGAGTTACCAGCAAAAGCCAGGAAGAAGAGTAATAGCACAAGTATATGGAGCTGAAATGTTCCCATCACCAAGCGACCAAACGAATTTCGGCAGAAAACTGCTTAAGGAAAATCCCAACAATCCAGGAACACTAGGCATAGCCATCAGCGAAGCGATAGAAGACACAGTCACCAGTGAGGGTACACGATATTCCCTAGGCTCAGTGTTAAACCACGTTCTCATGCACCAAACAATAATAGGCTTAGAAGCAAAGAAACAGTTCGAACTTATAGATGCACATCCAGATGTAGTTTGCGGCTGCATAGGAGGCGGCTCTAACTTTGCTGGATTCTGCTTCCCCTTCATGATGGACAAACTCAAAGGTAAAACAGATGCGGAATTTGTTGCTTGCGAGTCAAAAGCAGTTCCTCACACAACCAGAGGCGTTTACACCTATGACTATGGAGATACGGCAGAAACGACACCGCTCCTCAAAATGCTAACAATCGGACATGGATATGCATGCCCGCCCATACATGCAGGCGGCTTAAGATACCATGGAATGGCGCCCTTGATATCAAATCTAATCCATAAAGGGTATATGCGTTCTGTTGCCTACAATCAAACCGAAGTTTTCGAAGCGGCCAGAATACTAGCTCAAACAGAAGGCTTAATAACGGCTCCTGAAACCGCCCACAGCTTAAGATACGTAGTAGATGAGGCGTTAAAATGCAAGAAAACTGGCGAAAAGAAAGTAATAGCAATGAATTACAGTGGTCATGGCTTACTTGACTTAACAGCTTATGAACAATTTCTTGCGGGCAAACTCGTGGATTATGAACCGGAGAAAATCGAAGTTCCTATTCTTAGCCCTAAACGGTGAAAAAGGTGACATCCACCATTTTAGCAACCGAAAAATCAAATCCAAAAATAGTTTTGTTGCTGATTGACGAATTGAAACCTCACGAAAAAGGCTCTCCACTTTATCTAGAACTGCTTAAACAAGAGATTCTCAGAGACGGCGTTCTAAAGTACCCAATAATAGCAGATGAGAAAACGCATGTGATCTTGGATGGGATGCACCGTTGGCTTGCGCTAAAAAGCCTCGGCTATAAGCTAATGCCAGTTATACTTGTTGATGCCTTCTCAAATCCCAAAGTACGAGTTGGAAGAAGGAGAATCCATCGATACATAAGCGATCCAGATGAAGAAATAACCATTGAAAAAGTTATCTCAGTAGGACTTAGCGAACGCTTAATGAAGCCGCGTTCAACCCGACATTTCTTCTCCTTCTCAAAATTTCAGCAAATCAATCATCCACTGCACTTGTTGAGAAAGCATACTCCACAAGACGTTTCAAAGTATCTTGCAAGAACGACTCGGGAAGAGAGCAACCTAGCCATTAAAGAGTGGCTGGAAGAAATAACTGAAGAATTAGAATTCTTGACGAAAAGAAAAGAAGAAGCAGAAAAAGAGATGGATGAATTCTTAAACAGAGTTAAAAAGCTTGAACAATAACTTTCCAAACTTTTTTAACGTTCTAAAGTTTTATCGACACCAAATAGGTCAAACGCATAGGTTATTAACATAGAAAAAGCATACTTAACTAGAAGGTGATTGCATGATTCCAATCAATGCGCCGCAAATTGGAAAAGAGGAAATCGATGCTGTTACCAAAG
>CAYZEP010000021.1:0-19453 GCA_964477645.1 uncultured Candidatus Bathyarchaeia archaeon
ATATGTATAGGAAGTAAATAAGGGCAAAAGCCGTTAAATTTATTTCAAAAATTAGAATTGCAGGGTTGTTTTCCACTGCCATGAAGTATCCGTGTTGAAGTATATCTGTGAACACTAGAATTTGAAGAAATATTGCGCCGCCTACACAGCTTAAGCCCATGCTGTGGAAGAGCACCAGTATTCGGCGGTCGAGCTTTGCGTTGGCTTTCATTCTTCATCGTGAATACCAAGAGTCACTACGTCAACTTATAGATTATGAATTTACACACACGACAAAACCTAATGATTACGCTTTCTGATTCACAGTTATACTTACCAAATCCATCTACGCTTCGGATTCTGAAGCTCACTTATATCTATTTAAGAAATAAAGTATTATTTATTAAGATACAATACATACCGCAGTGTAACGAGGCTAAAAACATGGTAAACATATTTAGAAAAAAGGAAATCGAAGAACAAATCACCAGTGAGAAAGAACCCTTATCAGCTTTAAGAGAGTTGGAAAAGGAAGAAGTTTCTTTAATGGAAGAGAAGCGAGAGTTGTTGGCTTTAAAAGAAAAATTGCAGCTCAAAGCCCAAGAAAAAATTGAAATCATGAAGCGTAGAATACAAACATTAAGGAATGAAATCTCAGAATTGAGGCATCAATGCGAGGAACTCGAAAGCTCTACATCCCTCACTTAACCATTCATCAAAATAAACAATTTCCTTTTTCAGCGTGCCTGCATCAGCCACTTAATTTACTTATGGCTTTTCTTATCATGGAGACAGACTTTTCGAGACGTTTCTTTGTTTCAGGCATCAGTTCTAGTTCCAAAATTTTTTCAACACCATTTTTTCCTAAAACAACTGGCACACCAATAGAAACGTCTGAAAATCCGTATTCACCCTGTAGATATGTAGAAACACCCATCACTCTGTTCCTGCCTCTGAGAATGGCATCTGCGATAATCGCGATGACGGCTGCGGGTGCATAAGTTGTTGATCCCTTCAGTGTAATGACGTCAGAACCTGAGCTTATTGTCAAGTTAACAATTTTCTCCATTTGTTTCTTTTTAAGCAGACGTGTTATTGGTATTCCTGAAACAGAAGCGTATTCCACAAGGGGAACCATGGAATCTCCATGTTCCCCTATGACTAGGCTACGGATATCCTCTCTCGAAACACCCAATTCCATCGCAATGTAGGATCTGAAACGCAGAGTATCCAAGGTGTTCCCCATTCCAAAAACACGGTTTCTCTCAAAGCCTGATTCCTTGTAAGCTATGTATGTCATGATGTCAACTGGATTTGTCACTACCATAAGTTTGGATTCAGGAGCATACCCCGCCACTTCCTTTACGATGGATTTAACTATTTTTGCATTTTTATTCATAAGGTCAATTCTTGTCATCCCCGGCTTTCGCGCTTCACCTGCAGTTACTATTACAATTTCCGAGCCTTTCATCTCGCTGAAATCCTTTGTTCCCCTGATTTTTCCATCAAACTCTATTGCGGGGGCAGTCTGCATCATGTCAAGCGCCTCGCCTTTGGCCAAATTTTCAAAAACATCTATGAGAACAACATCGCTGATTCTATATCGTAAGATGTTGAAGGCTGCAGCACTTCCTACCTTTCCCGCGCCAATTATGGAGATCATATGTCCAAAATGTAAGTTGTTTCAATTAAATATAATTAACGCATATTTAGAGCTGGCACAAATGCAAAACTGCTAACCCTCTAGATTTCGTATTCTTTGCTTTTCTCGGTTGGAACCACTTTGCTTTTCAGATCTCGCATAAATTTGGAGAATAAATCCGCATTTTCAGTGTGCACGGGGAAAATTGTTTTTGCATTAATTTCTTTAAGGACGGCTTTCAGTTGCAACGGCATTATGTGTCCTGAAACATGCGCATGATACTGTGGTAAACCGTAATGCCTAAGCCAACTAACAAGTCTTTCAAAGTCTATTTCCATCTCCTCGTTGAAGGGTTCAGAGGCGGACAAAATGTAACAGCTACCTGCTTCTGGCTGTATTTCCACAAGTTCTTCTAAATCATAAAAAGACATGGCGAGAACGGCTCTGCACTGTTGCTTCGAAACTTCGAACACATCAATGATTTTGTTGGGGTATTTTTCCATGATTTGGCTCTCCCATTTGTCATATTTTTTCTTCGACTTTCGAAAAATCAAGACGCTCTCATCGTTTAAGTCTGGAACCTTTAATCCCTTATCCTTGCGCAGTGTATTCAACAAGTAGGCTTGCTTAAGTGAAACAGCTAGACACCGCCCACTCTTCTTGGCTATTCGAAAGAAAGAATTCAGTCTATCAACATCTGTGTAAGCAAAATCGGCGAGCACTATGCCATCTGCTTGGCTAACAATTTGATTCAGCTTTTTTTCAACGTCAACTTCAGAAGAAACAGATGCACCAGTCATGTTTGTAGCTTCAGTAACAACCGCCACAGGCTCAGTTTCTTTCGCTTTCTCAACAAAGTCACGTGTCATCTCAGGCTTGGCTCCGTGAATCCTAAGATCTCCAGTGTAAACAACAGCGCCATTGGAAGTGTGAATGACAAAGCCATAGGCGCCTGGAATGGAATGGTCAACGTGAACAGGCTCAACCTCTAAACTGCCAAGAACAATTTTCTCACCAGTTCTGAAAGACTTGAATGCAATGTCTTCAACGTTGAATTCTAAATCGGCTCTGCGCATTTCGCTTAGCGTCTGCAAAATAATTTTTGTTGTTTCCCCGCAATAAACTGGAATTTCACGGTTTATGAAGGATAAGTAAGCTGAATGGTCCATATGCCCATGGGAAACAAAAACAGCGTCAACTTCCGGAGTTTTCGCATCAAACTTGTAGATTCCTTCAATTTTTGGAAGAATTCCAAGTTCTTGTAAACTTTTTTCGCTTCTGGGTGAGAGAAAAGGTGGAGAATAAAACTGCTTCTTCAACGCGAAGGACATGCCGAAATCGAAGAAAACTTTGGTGTCTCTGTCTTGCAGTAGGATTTTGTTTCCGCCGATTTCGTTTACTCCACCGTGAAAGGTTAAAGTTGTTTCACTCTTAACCATGTTCTATCACTTCAGTTTGTCCGCTTTTCTGCAAATGTTTGAAATAACAAACATTATGTGTGGAAAAGTGAATACGCTGAAAACTTTTGTGTATTTTGGATTTCCAGCGTCCTTAACAATTTTGGCGTCCCCTCCAGCCTTCAAATAGCCCTCAATGAAAGCCTTTGCGATAAGTTCTGCAGAATGTGTCCCAACAAACGGCGGTATGCCGTGTCCAGCATAATACAAAAATTCGGCAATATCCCAAACTTTGTCGCCATTTCTTGAAGCTTGCTCAAAATCCAACAGGATAACTTCACCATCTTTCCCAATCATAATGTTTTCCGGCTTTGTGTCGCCTAAAGCAATGCCAAGAGCGTGCACATTGGCAAATATTTCGCCAACCTTACTTATGATGGTTATGTCCTTCTCCTTTTCACTAGAGATTTTCGAATTCACGATTCTCTTAACTAGTTTATCTAAGTTTTCGCCTTCCACATACTCCATGAAAATCAAACGTTCACTGTGACTTACATGGAGAACCTTTGGAACAGCGAAGCCTCTTGAGTATAAAATTTGGTTTATGGCGCATTCTCTTTCAAGTCTTGAACGCCCTGAAACAGCAAAGGTTCTGGTTCCAACAGTCCATAACGTGAGGGGAAACCATTTAAAACTTGACCAGTCCCTAAATCTTTTGACAATAATTTTTCTTTCTTTACCCTTTGCAAGGGTTTTGATCAAGTAGACATCGTTTAAAATGCCGCCAATTTCTTCAATTTCAATTTTTGCATCTTCACCTGTGGGAAGCACTTTCCTTGCAAAGGCTTCAATATCCATTTTGTTCGCTAATGAAACAAGCCCGGAAGCCGTTGGAATATACAAATACTTTTTAGGATCTTCAATTTGATGGATAATTTTCGGTTTTTCTTCAGCAACTTTCTGAAGTTTAAGAAGTATTTCTTTATTCTGCGAAAGAAGATCCAAGGTTTTTGGAAAAATGCCTAGTAGCGATGTGAAGAGTGCCCTTTGTGCAGTTTTAAAGAGATTTATGAAGCGGACTTTTCGACTTCTAGCATCATCTGCAAACTTTCTAGAGATCTTTACGTGTCCATTTGAGAAATTGACTATGTTTTCCTCTTCCAGTTCCTTTAATGCCTCTAAATATCCATGAAAAGCCTGTTCTATGTTTTCTTTTTTAACGTCTTCCTGCATAAAATTCAGTAAATTATATATTGTTGGCGGAAAAAGTCGGGCTCTGATCAGCATAGTTTCGTACATGAAGTATTCTGGCTCTATGTGAATTGTGTACGAAAGTTCTGGAAAATCTAAAACGAGGTTTTCTAAAAGTTCGAGAATTAAGCGTTTTTTCAATTTAACTTCTTGATTGTGTAAGTAAGCTTCGTTTACTAGAGGTATGTATGGGAAAATCAGTCCGCCAGCTAAGGCTTCGCCTAAAAATCCTCTGTCCACATCTCTTTCAAAAACCCATTCATCAACCGCAACAACAACCATGTTTCTTTTATCAACAACCTTGACATAATTCATCAGTCTAGGCTGAAAATCATGAATTATAAGTAAAACTTCCACAGTTGCTTTTTCATTGGAGAATCCTAGAGCGTAATCACCACATACGCACGCTGACGTAATTTGGCAAGAACCAGCGACGTATCTACAAAAGTTAAGAATCTGTTCAAATAATATTTTATTTCGACGTTTTGAATGCTGAATCAATGTTTCACCTTAGATGAAGGATGGGTAACCACAAATAGAATCTATGCATCTGCAAAATATAGTTAATGCTTTTCAACAATCTTGTTATAAGTTCTCAGAGCTTTTAGGGCTTTTACTGCCTTTTCCGGCAAGTTATATAAGGGTATCTTTGTGTTACCCAACACCTCGTACACAAGTGCAAAGTCTTCTCCGCCTGCTGGCACATCCACAACTGGTTTGTTTGGAAATTTTGCAGCTATTTTTGGAATCACTTTGGCGTCTTTTGGTTCGAAGAAGCAGGATTTGAGCATGTTTATAACCAAGACCCCGTCGACATTTTTGTCTGCAAGCACCAGTTCCAGCACCTTCTGATATCTTTCAGCCCTTGCGTCAGCTATAATATCTATAGGATTAGTTGCATCTACACCTGGATACAAACATTCAATTTTCCCCTTCGTTTTTTCGGATAAAGTTGCGAGTTTTAGTTTGTTTCTCACAACAGCGTCCGCAGCCAGTATTGCTGGTCCGCCCACATTGCTTACAACTGCTACATTGTCTCCAAGCATCGGAGGCTGTTTAGAAAAGGCTACGGCTGCATCCATCAACTCTTCGACGTTTTCAACCCTTATTATCCCAGCCTTTTTGAACGCTGCATCAAAAATTTCGTCTGAACCTGCCATCGAGGCTGTGTGCGATTTGGCACGGTGTGCTGATTCTTGTGTTATTCCACCTTTTAAAGCCAAAATCGGCTTTTTCTTCACAATTTTTCTTGCTTCTTCTATGAGATTCCGTCCGTTTTTTATTCCTTCTATGTATAGGCATATCACCTTCGTGTTTTTATCCGTGCCAAAATACCGTAGCAAATCAACATCATCCACATCTATTTTGTCTCCCATGAAAGCGAATTTGCTTATGCCAATGCTGTAAAAGCATGTCCAATCAAGTAGACATGCCCCGACTCCACCGCTTTGAGATATAACTGCAATGCTTCCCTTCATAGGCATGATATTTCTTTCAAAGGTCGTGTTTAACCCATTAGCAGTGTTTATCACACCCATAATCGTGTTTGGTCCCAAAATTCTAATACCATACTTTTCTTTGAGTTTGAGAAGTTGCTGACGCTGATTGTCCTTGTATCCGCCAGTAATAATGACAAACGCTTTGACGCCCCTTTTCGCACATTTTTCAACTTGAGCGACTGACTGCCCTGGCGGAAGCATGATAATGGCAAGTTCGGGAAGCTCTGGCAACTTGGTTAAACTGTTGTATCCAAGTTTTCCATCTACATCCAAGACGTAGGTTTTGCCACGGAAAAACTTCTTCATATTGTAAATGACGCTTCTGAAAAGCTGTGGAGAAGCCATGCCAACCTTTTCTCGAAGACTACTTGAACCTATTAAAATAACCTTTCGCGGCTCAAAGATAGTCTTCACTTCGTCCATTGAGTCAACCTTCGAATCAAATTTGTGAAGATGGAAGATGAGAAATACGTCATTCATATTCATAAATTTAACTAAACGGTTACGTGCGTTCTATTATTTTCATGTATGCAAAAGCCGCGCCCAAAGTGAAAATTATCGAGAACACAAGAACGTTAAGGATTGAGCTGAAGGAGAATGGCGGGTATCCAAGTAAAAAGTAGCGAATCATGTCCGAAGCGCTACTTAATGGGTTAATCTCAGCCAGAGTCACTAGCACCATCGGAAACTTGCCATCTCGTCCAAGCTCTTGAATTAAAGAAAGTGGATAGAAGACGCTGCTGCAAAAGAACAGTGTGTAGTAAACCAAACCTCTTGCCGTGATGAATTTTTCAAGGCTCTGTGTGGAGACCGCAATTGCTATGCTTAGGCCGGAAATGCCAAGGGCTAACAAGAACAAAACTGCTAGGATTAATAAGAGCTGCCATATTGTTGGGAGACCTAGGAAGAAGAAACAAGTCAACAAGAGAGGTGACATGTATAACATGCCACGCAGTCCGCCAGAAAGAACACGTCCAATGGCTAATTCCAGTCTCGTCATGGGCAAACTTAACATGTAATGATGTACCTCTCTTCGACGTTCCATGTTTATTTCGCGTCCAATCATAAAGGCTGAAGCAAACAAGCCTGTAACTGTAAGCCCAGGTGCAAAAAAGTTGAAGTAGCTTGTAATCTCCGCTGTTACCTCAGGGCTTAACATGCGGTTGTAAACAATAGCCATTATGAATAGGTCAGCCAAGTTCATGCTGATTAATCCTACAAGCCACCACTTGTACCTGAAGAAGTTCCTAAAGTCGTGTTCCAGAATGTGCAGAACTGCCTCCATTACTGCCAGCCTCCCCCTTCTATACGTCTATCATAGATCATCACGCCTACAAAAGTGAAGAACGCAAAGAACGCTATTATACCAAGCAATGGCAGTAACGGATTATCCAAAGTTGTTATCAATGTGCCCCACCGGAACAAATCAGCAGCATAAGTGACGGGATTGAAACTTGCAACTCCTCCGTACAGTGGATTTGCAAGTTGCACAACTGCCAAAGGATACATAGCAGTGCTTAACCGAACAATTAAAGCGTCCAAGACGCCCATTAATATGTCGAAGCGATCGCTCGATTTTATCATCACGGCTATGGTGATGCTCATACCCGAGACACCAAAAGAAAACAGAAATAACGCAAATAGGGAGACCAAGAAGCCGAGGGGGTTGACGGTTCCGATAACGTACAATGATACGCCTATCAACGGTCCAACATATATGAAGGATCTAAGCCCACCACCGATTGATCTACCCAGCACTAGCTGCCTTCTCGAAACTGGCAAGCTGAGTAAATATTCGAAAACGCCATGTTCTGCTTCTTCGTAAATGTCAAACCCGATGAATATGGCAGCGGAGTAGAGTGTCATTATGGAGAGCCCAGCTACATAATAGCGGAAATAGTCTGGGACAGCCGCAGTACTAATCATGCGCGAGGCGATAAGTCCGAACAAGACTATCTGCGAAACAAACCATATAGCACGTATAATAATCAAAAACTTGTACTGAAAGAACAAGCGAATGTCTCTTTCAACCACTAAAAGAAGCTTGTTCGTTTACGATTCACTCCTCATCTTTCTGCGCTTCCTCAATAGTTAAACCAGTGTAATGCGCAAAAACATCATCAAGACTCGGCTCGCTCATGCGTACCGAAGTGACTGGAACATCTTCCTTCATAAACAAGTTCATTATTCGCGGAACAACCTCTTCAACCTTGTTTAGGTAAAGGCGAAGGCTGGACGGTTTAACTTGCATAACATCCACAACTTCCTTTAAGCCTTTAAGCTCTTGAACAACTTTCGCGGGGGCGTCTTTTTCAAGGTGAATATCAACGATGTCGCCGCCTAGAATGCTGTCCTTCAGCTTCTTAGGTGTATCACACACGAGAAGTTTGCCCCTATGTATTATCCCAACACGGTCCGAAAGTATGTCAGCCTCATAAAGCTCGTTTGTTGCTAGAATAATGGTGCTCCCTTCCTCTCGAAGTTCACGAAGCATGTTCCATATTCTATGTTTGCCCACTACATCAATTTGAGCAGTTGGCTCATCAACGATGGCAATTTTTGGTCTTTGAATTAAAACCTTAGCTATTTCAACGCGTTTGCGCATGCCTCCTGAAAGGGCATGAACGTTCTTGCGGCGGTAGCTCCACATGTCTAATGCTTCCATCACTTCTTTAACTCTTCGCTTTCGTTCATCTGTTGATAATCCGCAAACCTTGGCGTGCCAGTTCACTATATCCCAAGGAGTGCTAACCCACAACATTTTAGGTTCCTGAAAAGCAATGCCCAAAAGTCCGCGCACTTTATCCGGATTCTTTCTTATATCATATTCGCCAACAAGCGCAGTGCCCTCTGTTGGTCTGATAACTGTTGCAATCATAAGAATGGCAGTTGTCTTGCCTGCGCCGTTGGGTCCCAGAAGCCCAAGGATTTCTCCTTCTTCAACCTCTAGGTTTAGATGGTCAACTGCCAATAAGTTCCCGAATTTCTTCGTGAGATTTGCAGTCTGAATTATCGATGGCATCTATCCACCCGAGGCTGAAGCAAATACAATTAATGAACGATTAAATAAGATTTATTGTTACAGCAAGTCTAAGGCAGTTTTTTCAGCTTTTTCTATGACAGCTTGCTCATCCAAAGTTTTCACTTGTCTATTCTCCATCAGGATTTTTCCATCAACAATAACCGTGTGTACATCGCTTCCGCGTGCAGAGTAGACGATGCTTGCATAAATGTCATGTAAAGGTTTTAGGTGAGGCTTTAAAAGGTCGATTAAGATGATGTCAGCCTTTTTCCCAACCTCTAAGGAACCAATTCCTCTTTCAACCCCTAAGGCTTTAGCTCCATTTACCGTTGCCATCTTCAAAGCTTCATACGCAGGCAGAACTCCAGGATTCATATAGGTGAGTTTTTGAAGCAAAGCCCCAAACTTTACAGTTTCAAACATGTCGAAAGTATTATTGCTAGCTGGCCCGTCTGTTCCTAGACACACGTTAACACCTAAATCCGTTAGATCCTTTATTTTGGCTGCGCCTAGACCAAGCTTCATATTAGCCACGGGAACATAGACCACATTAACGCTATGGTTAGAAAGAATGTGCATATCCTTCCTTGACAAACTTACGCAATGAGCGGCAAGGACGTGACTTTTCAAAAAACCTATATTATCTAAAAATTCAACTTCGCTGGAACCATATTTCTTCTCAGATTCTCCAAACATCACTTTTGATTCAGCTAAATGCAAATGCACACCAACATTCAGCTCAGAAGCCTTTTCACTAACCTTTACGAGTAGGCTTGGACTGCAACTGTAAACTGCATGAGGCCCAAGCATTACGCTCACCCTGCCATCAGCGTATCCATGAAAACTTTTAGCAAAATTCACACTTTCACAAAACATTTTTTCGCCCAGTTTCCTATTTCCAGCTTCAATTATGCCTTCCGCCAAAACACCCTTTAATCCACTTTTCTCCACAGCCTTTGCAACCATATCTTCATGAAAATACATGTCAGCAAAACAAGTAGTTCCACTTTTGATCATTTCCAAACAACCTAAAAGAGCCCCAACATAAACATCCTCCGGCTTGAGCTTAGCCTCTAAAGGCCAAATAGTTTTCTTCAGCCAAGTATCTAACAGCTGGTCTTCGGCCAGTCCTCGAAAAAGGGTCATAGGCACATGTGTGTGGCAATTAATCAAGCCGGGCATTGCAACCTTTCCCTTCGCGTTTATCTTCAACTCTGCCTCCATGCTGGTTGCAGATGTAGATTCGCCGATGAAAGTGATCTTGCCATTTTTTATGGCGAGGGCGCCGTCCTCTATGAAGCCCTTACCATTCATCGGCAAGATAATGCATCCGTGAATTAGGATGTCTGCTTTTTTCAAGAATGCACCCTTTATGTGTAGAGGTAGAATTAGCCATAAAAAGGATGCTAAAAATTGCCTAGAAGAGGCTTTGTTTTTGCTGGTTTTCTCGGTTGGTGAGAGCTAAAGAATGTGGTGGATTAGTGGCTAAATCAGTGTTTTTGGTTCTTCAATTTTCTTAAGGAAGGGACGTAAAGCTGGTTGCGATGGTTGTAAAGCATGCTTTTCTGCAGAACCAATGCTAGAGACTCCATTTGTGCCTATTTTTCTGCATATGAGGTTAAGTGAATCCTCTGTGAAGTTTAACAGGTTTTGTCCTTCATTCGTCAGCTTATACACCTTCCTAGGTCGTTCGTTGTTCATGTTCCATTCGCTTTTCACATATCCTTTTTTCTCCAGAATGTTTAGAAGCGGATAGATAGTGCTTGGTCCAAAGTATACTCCAAATGTTTTGCGGATTCTTGTGATTATCTGGTAGCCATGCATCGGCTGTGTGCTTAAGAACTGCAACACTATCAGATCTAGGAGTCCTTTCATCAACTTGACTTGAACTTCTTTCGAGTTGTTACCCATTATTTTTTCCTTCCCATCTGTATTTCTGTCTAACAGTTGTTCTGTTAGACTAGGATACAATATGTCCTTTTTCGGACATATCTCAAGACTCTATAAAGCATAAACGATAATATAAAGGTTCATGCTTACTCAAAGCATAAAAAAGCATAAAAAAGCATACAAGCCTATTCCATTTTCTACATAACCTAAATAAACCAAAACACGAACAAGTCCAAAATAGAACACGTTAGAGAGTGAAAAATTGACAGAAACCTTTAGAAAAGAAATTGTTCAACGCATAACCAGAAACTTGTTAGATATTCAAATTTTGAGGCTAATCCGAACACAGCCCATGTGGGGTTACATGATAAAAAAGCAGGTTGAAACGAAGTTCGACGTAAAACTCAGACATGGTGCATTGTACCCGCTACTTAACACTTTAGAACAGAAACGCTTCCTGAAAAGCCAAAAACAACGGCAAGGAGGAAGAACAAGAAAAGTATACAGATTAACCAAAAAAGGAAAACAATATGTAGAAACATACAATGACATACTAAAAGAACAAATACAAATGCCGAATTTTGAAAATTTCGCTCAATAAGCTTCTCTCACAAAATAGCCTTATTAGTTTTAAATAGGACTAAAGACAAAACGAAAACCATGAATCCTAAAAAGCACAAAAAAACATCAGAAATACTACTAAGTGTCCTTAGGGAAAGAAGCAAAAAAAGCCTTGAATTCGCAAGAAGAACCATTTTGGCTGAAGAAATTAAAAGCGAAAAAATACATGACGCATTAGAATATTACACTTCAAACTGGCAAATCTTCTCACACCCTGGATTGTTTTCAATAGCTTGCGAAGCAGTCGGTGGCAACCCAGACAAAGTGATAAATGTTCAGGCAGCCATCGTCATGTTAACAGCCTCGCTTGACATACACGATGATGTGATTGATAAATCAGACGTAAAACATGGAAGATTAACTGTCTTTGGAAAATTCGGGCAAGATGTAGCGCTTCTCTTGGGAAACGCGTTCATTGTAAGCGGCTTCACCCTTCTCAACAAATCAATCGCAGAACTACCGACAGAAAAATCAAAGGAAATCTTTGAAACCCTTAAAAAGTCGCTTTTTGAGATTGGAAGCGCACATGCACTTGAATTAGACATGAAAGGAAAAATGAATATTGCACCGGAAGAGTACATGCAGATCCTCAAAATGAAAGCAGCAAGTGTCGAACTGAACATGCGGATAGGTGCAATAGTAGGTAAAGGGACAAACAGCGAAATTGAAGCTTTAACAAAGTATGGACGAATCCTAGGAATACTAGCAACGTTAAGAGAAGAATTTATAGACATATTCGAAATCAAAGAACTGCGTCAACGCATTCAAAATGAATGCCCACCCATACAGATTTTGTACGCATTGCAGGGCAAAAACTCAGAGGAAATTCAAAGAATACTTTTAAAGACAAAAATGACGAACAAAGATGTTGACAAACTGTTGGACCTAGTTTTCGAAACTGAAGAAGTGAGAAAACTGAAGAAGACAATGAAAGCCCTTATTAAACGTGGCCTTCACCAAGCATTAAGAATCAAAGTTCGAACCGCAAGATTATTATTGGATAAGCTGGTCACTGTAACTTTGGAAGACTTGTAAAAATCTCTACTTAAATATCTGGAAGAGCTCGAATAGGGATTTTCCTTTTAGCCTTCTTCATTTCTTACCCCTCTAACAGTATATCTGTTGTACACTTATACTTAAGACTTGCGTCGAACACCGAACATAAGCATTTAACAAAGAAAAATTATTATTGTGATACATTGTTACTTAAGATAGCTGGATAAAATGTATTGGAGAAACGTCTTTAAGCAAAAAAATGTTTGGAGAGATTTCTTTCCTGCATTCATTATTGTAGTGAATAGCCTTACGTGGAATACGTTTGCATTGTCAATTTTCGGTAACGCAATTAATAGACTTTCTATTTCTCCTATGGAGACTTTGACTCTTTTTAGCGTTGAATATGTTGGAATCGGCATCTCTGCTATTTTAGGAGCAATATTTTTTCCGCGGGCAAGGAAAATTTCGCTTTCTCTATGGATGTTTGCTGGGACTTTTGTATCGATTTTGTTGATTACTATTCCAAACAATGATATATCAGTAAACTTACTAATTTCCTTCCTCTTCGGAGTTTCAATAGGAGCGGGACTTCCATCAAGTTTAGCTTACTTTGCTGATGCAACATCTGTAGAACATCGAGGTTTTTTTGGAGGAATTGCCTTCTTTTTTATTGGTTTTGTAACAATACTCTTTTTGTTAGTTATGCTTTTACTCAGCAATGCAGCTATTTTAATAGTGAGTTTATGGAGGATGATTGGCTCAGTTCTGTTCCTTTTAACATTCAAAGACACGAAGGCTGAGCACGCAAAGAATGTGCCTTCTTATGCATTCATCTTGGGTAAAAGAGAATTGATTTTGTATCTTGTGCCATGGATGATGTTTTGTCTTGTGAATTACATGGAGGCGCCCATATTACAGAATGTTTTCGGCGAATTATACAGTATCATTGGTTTCATTGAAGTTGCAATACTTGGCTTATTTGCATTGGCTGGGGGCATTATTGCTGATTTTGCAGGTAGAAAACGGGTTATTATAATGGGTTTTGTTCTTCTAGGTGTTGAATATGCCGTGTTGAGTCTTCTATCAGAGATGCCTGTTTCATGGTACATTTATACGGCTTTTGATGGCATTGCCTGGGGAATGTTGGCCTCAGTTTTCTTCATGACTTTATGGGGAGATCTTGCCGCTGATAATGAGAAAGATAAGTACTACCTTGTGGGCGGGCTTCCTTATCTTCTTGCCAGTTTCTTATCCATTTTGGTTAAACCTTATGTGGGAATAATTCCAGTGGGCACAGCTTTTTCTTTGGCTAGCTTTTTCTTGTTTTTGGCTGTTGTTCCTTTAATGTATGCTCCTGAGACTTTGCCTGAAAAGAAGATTAAGGAGAGGGAGCTTAAAGAATACATTGGAAAGGCTAAGAAGGCTAGGGAAAAATACACTTAAAAACTAGAGTGTCCTTATCTTGTTGGGAAAATGTTGTTCTTCCACGTGATATTAACGACTGAATGCGACATGCAATGTAGTTATTGTTTTGGCGAAGCATTGAGGGATGTAGATACCGACTTCTCAGATTTTGAAGTTGATTATTCTTTGCCTAAGAAAATAAGTTACGATATTGGTTTGTTGGATAGTTTTTGTAGGCGAGACCATGACTGCGTTTTGACTTTTTATGGAGGGGAGCCACTGCTTTGCCTTGATGAGATTAGGCGGATTATGGACCACGTGAAGGCTAAGCATTTTATAATTCAAACGAATGGGTTATTATTGGATCGTTTGGAACCAGAGTATGTTAACCGTTTTCACACAATTCTTGTTTCCATCGACGGTAATGAAGAGTTAACGGACTTCTACAGGGGAAAGGGCACTTTCAGAAAAGTAATCGATAATTTAAAGTTGATTAAGCGAAATGGCTTCAAGGGCGAATTGATTGCTAGAATGACAGTTATGGAACCAACAGACATTTACAAACAAGTCACATGGCTTCTAAGCAACAGCGAATTTTCTTTTTCTTCTGTTCATTGGCAGCTTAATGCAGGGTTTTGGGAAAATGATTTTGAGCGGAGAGATTTCAAAAGATGGAGTGAAGAAAGCTATAATCCAGGAATACGGAAGCTTGTTAGGTTTTGGGTTGACTGCATGGAAAAAAATGGTGTGGTCTTGCGTCTTTATCCGTTCCTCGGAGTTGCCCAATCACTTTTACATGACGAAGAGAAGAGTCTTCTGCGGTGTGGTGGAGGGTGGATAAACTACGCCATACAGACGGACGGCTACATAGTTCCATGCCCAACCATGTGGGGGATGAAAGATTATTATTTGGGTCACATCAGCGAAGCGGATCCGCTGAAACTGAAGAAAATTTTCGTTAAAGAGCCATGCACAGAATGCAGTGTTTATCATATTTGTGGTGGTCGTTGTCTCTATGCAAACATTACCAAGCGATGGAACACGGAAGCCTACAACCTAGTCTGCAATACCGTGCGAAATCTGATAGACACAATAAACAAGGAAACGCCAAGAATCAGACGGCTCATCGAAAATGGAAAAATAAGCTTACAAGATTTCGAATTTATGAAGTACAATGGATGCGAAATAATACCATAATTTTTTACATAATCCATTAGATTTTTGTCATTTCAGTCTCTAGGAGAAAACCCGACCGAAAAGCGGGTTTGGGAGAGCGTTTGCATGAGAATTGTATAAGTTTATATAATAGGGTGCTCATGTTATCTAACAGACACAAGCCACTAAGAAGGAAGGAAGAAATGGTTCAAAAGGTTCTTCATGAACCACAGCTTGACACTATACTGATGGTTGAAAAAGCTATCAGAGAAGCCAAATCATACCCAACCAAAAAAGAGTTATGGAAAAGTCTGCCAAAGCAGATTCAATATCAGACCTTCAATCGCATACTTGAATATCTCGAAAGCTCCAACAAAATCGTGTTCGACAGCCATAAAATAGTCTGGGTTTTCCCTGACAACCCAAAGCTAAAAGCACTCTTAGAAACCAGTGTCAAACTCAGATAGCTCTAACACGCTATTTGTAGCCAAACCTCTTCTCATATTCTTTATGACTTAAAATCTCCAGGACAACAACTACAATGCCTGATTCGTCAGCAACAAGCGTGTAAATAAGACGATTAGCTCTGTCTAAATTATGCTTGTAGAGGTTATTAATTCCATACTTCTGGACGTAAAACTTTGGAAGCTTGCTCTTTTCAATCCGCTGTCCAGCAAACATGTTCTCTTTCAAAACAGCTAACTCGTTATCAACAATCTGGCGAAAATAAGAACCCTCCTCCAATGAAGAAACAAAATCCATAACATCCCGAACAGCCTTTACGCACGAAGGCCTCTTCCCCACAATCTCACCAAACTTGCTCCATAATACGTCATCAAATCTTATGAAATTTTCTCATTCTTTTTCTGCAACACAGAACAGAAGAAAAGAAAAAAGGGGTTAGCGGGATACGTCTCCATTTTGTGGCGATTCGAAACAATTCCATAGCGGTTTTCTAGTCTGTTTCGGTGTTTGTTTCGATTTCGGTATTGTCCTTATCAAAGATTAAGTATGTTGTGACGTTGGTTTTGTCTATGCCGTGCCAGTTGTAGGTATTTCCAATTGAAACCAGTTTTTGTGTTGGTGCAGCTATGTTGTAGCCACTGTATTGCACATTGCTTTCAAATAACGCACCGATTAAGGTTATTGTTTCCGCACACGGATTTAGAACACTATAAATGTTGGAGCTTTCATCAGCGTGAAAAACGCCACCTATTATCGTGAGCTTTGACATCATACGATTCCTCACAAGTATGTTCGGGACGTTTCCACCGGGACCATTTTCCACCCAGCAGTTTGTTAACTCCAGGATCGGTAGAATTGCGTTTTCTCCTGTTCCGCCTTCCACTATTATATGAGCTTCTAGCTCGGTGCTCCACATGTTTTTGCTTGCCAAAAGACAGTTTGCAAGCTTCAACTGAGCAACATTTTTAGCAAATACGTCTGCTTTCCTGTGAAAACATACCAAACAGTGAATTAGGTTTATTTGACCCCCAGTTCTGTAGTCATCAGCAAATTCGCCTATTTTGACGCCGTATTCCGTGATTGCGTCAGGCGTGTCGTTTATTTTTCTTCCATCTATCCAGCAGTTGAATATTAGGCTGTCTTCGCAGCCTGTGAAGTCTATGTTGGCGATTGTGGCGCCCCAGATTTTGCAGTTGCGAATTTGGTGGACTGGAACTTGGCTTGGTGTGCGCAAGGCGTCTATGCATTTTTGGGCTAAACCGTTACCGTTTATGAATAAGCCGTCTAAGTGTGCATATCTTATGTTGTGTATGTCGAAGACTGCTGAAACTGGCGAGGTGGCAACTATTTCTGCGCCGCTACTTACAATGTAAAAGTCTTCTTTTGGCGGTGTTATGGGTTTTGTGATGTTAAACTGTTGCTTTTTTAAGTATATGCATGAATATCCAGCGTTCAAAGCGTCTTGGATGTTTTCGTATTTTTCTCCCATTCCAACTATAACTTCTGCTGTGAGGGACTTGTTTAGCGAGAGTTCAGCATACTGCTCATACCCTTTCTCTATCCAACTGTCAAAACCTTCGAAAAACGTGAATGTGGATGTGCTGCCGTTGGAATAATTTGAGGAAGGAGAGGAGCGACTGATGAGCAGCAGCGATGCAAGCAAGAAAACCAATGTAACCATTACGAAGCGGTGAACGTGCAGCGATTGCATTGTACATTCCGAACAGCAAGCTTGCAGACTAATTTGGTAAGGTTTTGTATGTAATCACTTTGCACTTACAGAAATGAAGGCAATGCCAAACTCTAAATTCTAGCTTTTGTATAATTGCATTCCGGTGAGTCTCTTGTCTGTCACTTTGCGTGATGCTCAGCATCTCTGTTGGAAAAATTTTAGGAAAATTAATGATAAACTTGACCCTGAAAGAGGTAAAGGCTGGACTCCCTTTGTGATGGTTACCGATCTGCTTGAAGAAGCTGGAGAAGTGGCTGCAGTGGTTAAAGGGTTAGAAGGGTTTAAGCCGCCTGAAAAACCAAAAACTAAAGAAATGTTAGCCACAGAGCTTTCGGACTTGCTTTACATAATTTTTGTTTTGGCGGAGCATTATGGCATAGAGTTGGAAGAAGCGTTTCTACAGACTGTGAACGATTACATGCTCAGATACATAAAATAGTTAGGCGTTAACAATGCAATTAACGTAAGTGCCACAGTTGAAAAAGCTTTTATGACACGCATTAATTTCGCCCCTGCTTTTTCTTATTTTTGTTGTTTCGGTTGTGGATTATTGCTATGGTTGCTACTACTGTTCCGGCTACTGCTGTCAATATGATGGCTGGCAGGACATTGGGTTGGCTTAATGCCATGGCTTTCTCCGCGTATATAACTGCCTGTTTATAGTTTCCAGCATCAAACGCATCATTCGCCTTTTGAAGCATAGTTTCATCTTTTAAGCTAGCAGCTTTGGCTTCAACAATCTTCTTAGCCGCATAACCGGCTTCACACCATATAGCAGCGGCGGTTGGAATAGCACCCATACCTAGCCCGCAGTTATAATCAGAAATATAGTTACTAAATGCGTTTGCAAACTTCCATTGGCTTGAGTAGATGAAGACGCCATATCTATCCGTTGCATTTGAGAATCTCAGGGCCGCAGATGAAGCATATACGTTGAGGTCTGTGGTATGATTAATACTATATATATGCATCATTGAAGGGTCAACATCGTTTCTGCCGAATTTCAAACAATAGTCAAATCCATCTGCAAAATCAAGTAAAGCATCTGTAAAATCTGAAAGACTATGGGCATGCAGATCAAAAAAAACAGAAAAATCACCAAGAGAAGAAAATGCATGACTGTTAGCTTCTATCAACAGTGGCAGATCGGGCGGATTTTTTACTTCAATGTTTTGGTGTGTGTGTTCCATTAGTTTTTCGAAGCCTTCTAGCCATTCTTCTGTTGTTCCGTTTTCATAGTGTACTATTCGGAACGGCAATCCGCCTGTGTGAACCCATGTTCCCCAGCGTTGCAGTAGGAAATCAGCTATTACGGCTATCCACTCTTCCCTTGCGTAACCGTCTGGGACCGGCAATATTTCGTCATGCGTGTTAACAATTATCGTTTTGTTTGCGTTTTCCACGAGCTGCTTATATGTTTGCCAGTCATGGACAAGCTCGTAGGTGGCGTTAACGCAAACATTCACATTATCAAACGAAAATTTACGTTCAATATTTATGAATGTCGCCTGTTTTGCTCCTTCTACCACGGCGGAATGGTTTGCAGCTCTAAAACCGCCGACGCCTTCAAACTCAACAATGTAAACCGTAATCGGTCCACCACTCATCTCAACAGTTGAATCTGAAAAAACAATAGAAACACAAGCAGAACTAAAAAAATAAAAGGTCAAAACAATTAGGACGACAATAACAAAAGCTGTTTTTATTCTGGTCAAATTCAACCAAGATATACTATTAGTTTCACCAACTATTTAAAATTTATCGAAACTTGAAAAACTAGTGAAACTTTCCTTCTTTCACACCCGAAAATATAAAAAAGGCTGGATATTTCATGCCATACTTATCAATTAATTTGCCTAGACTTTTCTCCACATCCGCATCATACCACACTTGCGCATGACTCAAGTCTTGCTTTGCAAGCTCTGGCGAAATCCAAATGTCAGTTTCAACTTTTTTCACAAGAATATCTGCAAGTTCAGTAGTTTTCATGGCTTCAACAATTTCACGCGGTTCAAAAAGTGAGTCTCCGCTCTCTCTATGCAGTCTAATGTATGCTTCTTCAGCCTCGTTCTTCGGCTCAGTGCACATTTCGATAATTGCGACTTTTCCGCCTTCTCTAACGATTCGAGCCATCTCCTTAACAATGTAAGGCATAGCCTTGGGTTGTTTTAATTCCTCAAGAAAACGGTAACTTGCAACAACATCAGCAACTTCATTAGCTATAACATCTTTAAGATTAACCGCGTCCGCCTGAAGAAAGGTAACTACGTTCTTAACGCCATGCTTACTTAAGCGATCCATAAATTCGACCAAATATTCGCTAGAAACATCCACAGCAAACACTTTTCCCTGTTCTCCCACATTTTTCGCCAAAGCAACAGTAAAACCGCCCTGTCCACA
>CAYZEP010000022.1:0-19360 GCA_964477645.1 uncultured Candidatus Bathyarchaeia archaeon
CGAAAATCTCTCCTTCGTCAACACTGAAAGAAACGTCATCAACGGCTTTTATTTCGCCATAATGTTTCACTAAACCATCAACTTCAATAATCATTTTTTCACCAATCAATCAATAACCTAGCTTATTCAAAAACATTCATGCAGTAACAGCTTTAACTTAAAAACATTTCTAAAACGAACCGAAAATAGATTAAGTTAAATTTAGGTTGTGTCCAAAATACATTTTAAAGTGAAGAAGAACCCTAAACCAATAAGCTGGTCGATTGATGAGCGAAAATCCAAAACTGCAGGTAACATTACTCACGGGGCGAACAATAGAGCAAGGCGTAGGAAAAGAGCGGGGAAAAGCCTCAAAAGAATACATGGAGAGCGTTTCAGTCTGCTACATGGACCCTGAAGACCTAAAAAAGCTTGGAATTAAAGAGAAAACCACCGTTTTGGTTTCAACTCATTATGGCTCAGTAGTGGTCAAAGCACTAAAATCCCTAAGGACTCCGCACCCCAGCGTAATTTTTATTCCTTATGGTCCATGGGCAAATGTTGTGGTTAACCCTGAAACCAATAGTATCGGGATGCCTTCTTTGAAGGGAATTTCAGCAGAAATTGAGCCTGCTCCAGATAAACCTCTTCTAAGCCTTGAAGAGCTTCTTAAGGAACAGTTTGGGAAGGAGTAACATGCCAGTTATTAAGGCTGTAACGTGTCCAGTTTGCGGAAGCTTATGCGACGATATAGAATTGACAGTTGAAGATGGAAAAGTAGTCAAGGTTAAAAATGGCTGTGCCATGTGTGAATCAAAATTTTTGGGCTACAACGGCGAACATAGGATTTTGAAGCCCCTAATAAGAAAGAATGGGAAACTCGTCAAAGTTTCACTTAAAGAAGCAGTAAAAAGAGCTGCCGAAATCCTCACTGAAGCAAACTATCCCATGTTGTACGGTTGGAGCTCCACAAACTGCGAAGCCATGCGAACAGGCATTGAATTGGCAGAGGAAGTTGGAGGAGTAATTGATAACACCTCAACAGTCTGTCATGGCCCATCCATCTTAAGTATCCAAGACGTTGGCATTCCCTCGTGTACCTTGGGGCAGATTAGGCATAGGGCAGACCTCGTCATTTACTGGGGAAGCAACCCGTGGAGCGCCCACCCAAGGCACATTGAAAGATACACAGCCTTTTCAGAGGGACGATTCGAAAAAAGCGCATGGAAAGGATACCTAACCAAAATAAAAGCCTCAATTGTCAAGAAGAAAATTGAAAGTGCCATCAGAAGAGTCTTCCTCAGAGAAAAGCCTTCCGCTCCGTCGCATCTTAGAGGGGAGCCTCCACCTGCAATTTTCAAGGAAGGAAGAAAACTAATAGTCATCGATGTTAGAAGAACAAGGTCCGCTGAAATAGCTGACTATTTTATTCAAGTGGAGCCGAACAAGGATTATGAGCTTCTCCAAGCTTTTAGGGCATTGATTCGAGACCAAGACATTGATGTTAAAGAGGTTGCCGGGGTTCCAGTGGAATACTTGGAAGAAGTTGCCGACGTGATGATAAGGTGCAATTTTGGAATACTCTTCTTCGGACTTGGGCTGACAATGACTATGGGTAAGCTCAGAAACATAGATGCAGCGCTTTCCTTAATTCGTGACTTGAACATGCGAACAAAGTTTGCAATAATGCCTATGAGGGGTCACTTTAACGTTGCAGGCGCAAACACAGTTTTTACATGGCAGACAGGCTATCCTTACGCTGTCGATTTTTCGCTTGGCTATCCACGCTATAATCCTGGAGAAACATCGGTTGTTGATGTTCTCTTACGTAAAGAATCAGATGCAGCCCTCATAGTTGCTTCTGACCCTGTGGCAAACTTTCCCAGAAAAGCAGTTGAACATCTCGTTAAGAATCCACTAATAGTAGTAGACCCTCACATGAATGCTACAGCCCAGATGGCTGACGTTGTTTTTCCCTCAGCCTTCGTTGGAATAGAAGCTGAAGGAACAGCCTATCGCATGGATCATGTGCCACTTCCACTCAAAAAGGTTGTCAAACCGCCCAAAGGAATACTTGCAGATGAAGAAATCTTGCGAAGAATCCTTACAGAAATCAGAAAAATAAAGAAGAAAAAGCGGGAGACATCGTAAATGGAGCTTTTAATAAGAAACGGTTTCGTTTACGACCCCATTAACGGTGTTAATGGCGAGAAAATGGACATTGCAGTTAGGGATGGAAAAATCGTTGAAAAAATCGATGAACGTAAGGCAAGAAAGATGGATGCCTCTGGAATGGTTGTCATGCCAGGCGGAGTGGACATCCACTGCCACATCGCTGGTTCAGAAGTAAACACTGGAAGACTATTAAGGCCTGAAGATCACTTCAAGGATTTTGAGAGCAAAACGTCTGTGACAAGGTCTGGTGTTGGCTACTCAATTCCATCAACCTTTACGACTGGTTACCGTTACGCAAGGATGGGGTATACTACGATAATGAATCCTTCTATGCCTCCTTTAGAGGCTAAGCACACGCATGAGGAGTTGAGTGACACTCCCATGGTCGATAAGGCTAGTTACCCACTTCTTGGCGACTGGTGGTTTGTGCTAGAGTATTTGAGTCGGGGAAACATCGAAGAACTCGCAAGACACATAGCGTGGATGGTGACTTCGACGAAAGGCTATGCCATAAAAATCGTCAACCCTGGCGGTTTAGAGGCTTGGGGGTTCGGGCAGAACGTTCACAGTTTAGATGATCAAGTTCCACACTTCTGCATAACCCCACGCGAAATAATCAGGGGACTATGCAAGGTGAACAAGCTTCTAAACTTGCCTCACACCATCCACGTTCACACGAATAATCTTGGACAACCTGGGAATTATGTAACAGCTTTGGAGACGATGGAATGTGTAGAGGATCTAGCTTGCGATAACAAGCCAGCAATCCATATTACTCATTGTCAATTTAGCGCGTTTAATGGTGATGACTGGCGAACATTTGGGTCAGGAGCAGAAAACATTGCAAACTATGTAAACCGCCATTCTCATTCGACCCTTGACATGGGACAAGTTATATTTACAGATACAACAACTATGACTGCCGACGGACCGTTTCAATTCGGGCTCTATGAACTTACTGGAAACAAGTGGGTAAACCACGATGTGGAAACCGAAACGAGTGCCGGAATTGTGCCATTCCGTTACCGCCGCAAAAGCTACGTTCACGCAATACAATGGTCCATAGGCCTCGAATTAGCCCTGCTAATTAAGGACCCATGGAAGATTTTTATGACAACAGACCACCCGAATGGCGGCCCTTTCACTGCCTATCCGAGAATTGTCGCTTGGCTCATGAGCAAAAAAGCTAGAGAAGCAACCTTAAAAAGGATTAATCCACGGGCAAGAAGCAGAAGCCTCCTTCCATCAATAGACCGAGAATTAAGCTTCTATGAAATTGCAGTAATGACGAGAGCTGGACAAGCAAAAGCCTTAGGGCTTAAAGATAAAGGACATTTAGGCATAGGAGCAGACGCAGATATAGCTATTTACAACGTAAATCCGGAAACAACAGATCCATCCAAAAAGTATAAGACGGCAAGGAAAGCGTTCAAAAGAGCTGCCTACACAATCAAAGGCGGAAAAATAGTTGTCAAAAACGGTGAAGTACAAAGACATGTTGGAGGGGCGACCATGTGGCTTGATGTGCAAACCTCCGAACCTGTTAAAATAACTGAAGAGATGAAAAGACGGTTCAGAGAATACTGGACAGTTGAATATGAAAACTATCCCGTAACAGAAAACTATCTTGAAATTTCGCGCCCAATAACTGTGAAGGCTGATGTCTAAGTGATAAATCTATATTCTGCAAAGGATTTCAAGTTCCCAATAATAGCTGAATGCATAAACCCAGACACTTTTCAAGAAAAAACACGCGAAGAAATAGAAGAGTTGAAAGTCTGGGAAGGAAACAAACAGAAAAAACTTGGAGAACTCTTCAAAATTGAAGAAATCAAGACAGAGATTCAGTCAGAAAAAACAGTGATAACAATTCACGGCGATGTGAGCGAGATTCGAAGGATAGGCGCATTCATGACTGATGGAGAAATAGTGGTCAACGGAAACGTGGGCATGCATTTGGGCGAGGAAATGAAGGGCGGTAAAATAACCGTGCATGGAAATGTTGGTGGATGGGCTGGCTCTATGATGAAGGGCGGAACTGTTGAAATTCGTGGGAATGCTAGCGACTATTTGGGTGCTCCATACCGCGGAAGCAACGAAGGCATGCGTGGAGGAAAAATAACTGTTTATGGAAATGTTGGAAACGAGGCTGGAGCATATATGCGCAAGGGCATAATCAAAATTTATGGAAATGCAGGCCAATTTGTGGGCTTCAGAATGCGCAACGGAACAATATACGTTCAAAAAGACTGCGAAGGAAGAGCAGGCGCATGCATGACCGAGGGCACCATAGTAATTGGCGGATTTTTAGAATCTGTTCTGCCAACTTTTACAATTGATGGAGTTAAGAAAAAGGCTAAAATCGAAGAAGGCGAAGTCGTTGAAGCACCCTTCTACCTTTTCCTTGGAGACCTTGCCGAAAATGGCAAAGGCAAACTTTATGTTGCCAAAGAGAAAAATCCTCACCTGAGCCATTACGAAAGGCTTCTCTAAAATTAAGAATGGAGGAAAAATTCCTTTGAAAAATGCATTAAGCGTAAATCGGTTGGCATGGAAATTATTGCAGAAACTATGCGAAAACCCAGATTTTTACGGAGTGAAAGTTGAAAAAGCCAGTTCTGGGGCAACGATTGTTGATGCTGGGATAGAAGTTAAGGGCGGTTTTCAGGCTGGAAGAATCATAACCGAAATCTGCATGGGTGGATGTGGAAAAGCAGAAATAACCTATGGAAATTATGGGAAACTGGAGCTTCCATCAATATTCGTTTACACAGACCACCCAGTCATCGCAACATTAGGTTCGCAATTTGCAGGCTGGCAGATAAAAGATGGTGAATATTTCGCAATAGGCTCTGGACCAGCAAGAGCCCTAGCGTTAAAGCCGAAGGAAATCTATGAAGAAATTGGATATAAAGATGATTTTGATAAGGCTGTTGTGGTTTTGGAAACCGATAAGCATCCACCTTCAAAACTCATTAAACAATTGAAAGAAGAATGTCATGTTTCATCTGAAAACCTAGTAATAATCTTGACCCCAACAACTAGTATAACGGGTGCAACACAAGTTTCTGGCAGAATAGTTGAAACTGGAATCCACAAACTTAGAAAGCTGGGATTAGACCCAAACATGATTCTTTACGCCTGGGGATGCGCCCCAATCTCGCCGGTGCATCCTAAATTTGCACAAGCAATGGCAAGGACAAACGACGCGATTCTTTATGGCGGAATAAGCTACTATGTTGTCGAATATGAGGATGAAGAAGAATTAAAGAAAATACTCGAAAAGGCTCCATCAAAAGCTTCTAAAGACTATGGCAAGCCATTCATAGAAATCTTCAAAGAAGCAAACTACGACTTCTATAAAATTGACCCAAACCTCTTCGCACCAGCGATTCTGATCGTTAATAACGCAAAAACAGGCAGTATATTTAAGAGCGGAGAAGTCAGTGTTGAAGCACTAATGAAATCGTTCGGCTTAAAGAGTTTATCTGGTTAGACCGATTTTTCCAATTTTGCAGTCCAGAGGAATCTGAGAATAAATTCTTTGAAGCCCGCATTTCCTGCAAGGGCGCCCATAAGGAGGCTCATTACAGTTATTTCTATCCACGCTTTCGGAATGACTATGGATATCATGAAATTCATTGCGAATCCGTAGAAGTATGGGACTAAGTATAGAAAATAGAAGATGGTGTAGATGCACTCTGGAATGTACGATACTAGTACTGTGGGAACAGTTAAGGTAGAAGACCGTGAACTATCATTTATTCTCAGTTTTTTGTAGAGAAAACCCGCTGTAAAACCAGTTAAGGCTTTTCCAAATGGCACCCCTATAAGGGAGAGCAGTCCAAGGGAACCCAATACATAACCAAAATAATAACCTGCATAAATGCCACTCAAGAACCCCACTATCGCACCTATGTATGGACCACCGAAAATGGCCGCTATAAAAGTTGCAACATGGGAAAGGTCCAAGGCTGCTCCACCTTGACCAACTGTACTTAAAAGGGGTGCAACATTAACAGAGATTGCTGAGAGAAGCAGTCCTAAAGCACTCATCATAGCTACAAATGCGGTTTGTTTCGCATTCATGTTTTTCATCCCGAAAACATGTTTTGTTAGCATTGGCTTATTATTTAAGAGTAGCTACTCAAAAAAGAGTATAACCGCTAAACTTGAAAGATAAATACTGCTTGTGCATATTTTCTATCGGGAAACCCATTGTCTGACATTGCAAAATTCACTTCAACTAACATTAAAGGCTGGCTTGAAAGCGAAACCAGTTCAATTTTTGTTCCAGTCCACAAAAAGGCTCAAAAATTACTTAATGATATGGGTAAAATCCTTGAAGATATTAGAGATGTTTCTAAGACGCTTTTGGACAACAGTGGAAAAGAGATTGAAAAAAGGAACATGAAGACTTATGGTAGAGCCAGAGCCTTAAACAAACTCGCACGCCTATTTCTAGATAGAACGCGACAGATTAAAGTTCCAGATGAGGTTTCTTATGACAGCTTCCACGAGTTCGTTCAAGAAACACAAAAGGCACTTTTAGTAACTGAAGTAGACATTAAAAATTGGTTTCCGAGAATTTCTCCCTACTTCATTCTTGATAGGAGAAAATTCCTAACAGTTTTCGAAAAGGCAAAAACATTGCTGAAAGAGCTCAATGATTTCCTAACAAAGGAATATGTTAAAACCAAAACCTTAGAAGAAACCTTCCAACTCACAGAAAAGCTCCAAATTCTTGAAGAGCAACTTACAAACTTAGGTGAACGGAGAAAAAAGGCTGAAGACGAAAAGGCTTTAGTTGAGAAGGAAATAGCTGAAACACAACAAAGAATGACTGACTTAAAAAGCAAAGGAGGCATAGGCCAATTAAATCAAATAGGCATGGAAATAGAAAAGCTAAGAAGGGAACTGAAAAATAATCTGCAGCATCTTAGAAAACCATTTATAAAATTCTCTAGGCTGGTTTCCCATAAAGGCGGTCTAACACCTGAAGAGTTAAGAAAACTCAACCAGTACACTGAGAATCCCTTCAATGCCTTTGCAGCAGAAGAAGCGGAACATCCAATGTTAAGGCAGATTCTCCAAAAGTTAGACCGTTCAATGTCAGAGGGAAAGCTAAAACTGAAGCAAGATAAAATGCGAAAAGCAGAACAAGCCATAGACAACATCCTAAACAAGAATTCTTTGATGAATCTTCATCAAAAGTGCATGAATGTAATCATGCAAAAAAAGCAACTTTCAACATCAGCAGAAGTGACAGAAACTAAAAGCGACCTGTCAAAGCTTCAAGAACACCTTGAAAATCTTGAGAAAAGAAAGGGAATTGTTGAATCGGAGGAAAGTGTCGCAGACCGAGACTATAATGAGACGCTGGAAAAGATTCGAAATCACAAAACTACAATAGAGAAGAACGTCTTTGATTTTATGGAAAGAAGAATTAGTATTGAATAGTTGAGGACCACATTTTGCAAACAAATCTTTCACAGATTGTTAAAGAAGCCTTGGGACTCCAATGCGAAGGTTTTACTCGACTGGTTGAAGAGGCTAGGCTGCTGCTTTGCAAGGAAAATGGAAAGTTTGGAAATGTTGAGATTACTGGACGACTTGTCAAACTCAAGCCCTTAGGCGAGGCACTGATAGTTGGCGACTTACACGGTGACCTAGAAAGCCTAATTGACATACTGAAAGGAAGTGACTTTCTGCAAAAAATGAGCCAGAACAGCACTGCATTTCTAATTTTCCTCGGCGACTACGGCGACAGAGGAGCACACTCGGCAGAAGTCTATTACACTGTCCTAAAACTTAAGCTTCTTTTTCCAGAGCAAGTGATTCTCATGCGCGGAAACCACGAAGGACCAGAAGACCTTTTAGCGTCTCCTCATGATTTGCCCATGGAGTTTCAAACGAAATTTGTCCAAAAATGGACAGAGGCATACGCTAAAACCCGCGAGTTATTTGTGTGCCTGCACAATGCAGTGCTAGTTGAAGAGCGCTACCTAATGATTCATGGAGGCTTACCTCCACAAGCTAAAACCATCGAGGATCTGGCATACGCCCACATCAAACATCCAAAACAAAGCCTTCTGGAGGACATGCTCTGGAGCGACCCAAACGAAATGATCAAGGAAGTGTGTGCATCCCCAAGGGGTGCAGGAAAACTTTTTGGCGAAAACATAACAAACGAAGTGCTGAGGAGATTTAACGTTAAAATTTTTATAAGGGGACACGAACCCTGCGAAGAGGGCTTTAAAATCGATCATAAGGGCAAAGTTTTAACTTTATTTTCGCGGAAAGGACCGCCATACTTCAACTCTTATGGTGCTTATTTAGAGGTTAGGCTTTCGGAAAGATTTGAAAATGCAGAACAATTAATCACACACATTCACAAATTTTAGGACTGGCTATTACACGGAAACTTTAAGAACATAATCCAGTAGCATCTTTCACAGATTCAAACGCAAAGAAGGTTCACTTTTGAGAATTGGAATTGTAACGCGAAATGAGAACTCGTGGAGTTCAACCCAGCTTCGAGAAGCCCTAACCAAACGTAACACACCCTACATATGCTTCAGCTTTCCACGGTTGGTTGCCCGTTTGGGACATAAACCTTGCCTAAACGTTGGCAACACAAGCATCTTAGAAGAGTTAGATGCCCTAATAATCCGTCCAATTGGGCGAGGTTCATTGGAAGAAATAGTTTTCAGAATGGACATGCTTTACAGGCTCCAACGCTTGGGCTTATACATCATAAACCCGCCAGAAGCAATTGAACACTGCGTCGACAAATACGACATTCTCGCAATTCTAGAAGACAACGGCGTATCAGTTCCACGTACGGCTGTAACAGAAAACGTTGAAGAAGCGTTAAAGGCTTTTGATGAGCTTGGCGGAGATGTTGTTGTTAAGCCGCTTTTTGGTTCGAGAGGAATAGGCGCAACACGCGTCCGAGACGCAGAAGTCGCTTCTACAATCTTTCGGTCATTAACGTTTTATCACAATGTAATATACCTTCAAGAATTTGTTCCTCACGGCTTTTCTGACATCCGCGTGTTCGTTATAGAGGACCGTGTTGTTGCAGCCATGCGCCGCGTTGCAAACAATTGGAAAACAAATTACAGTCAAGGAGCTCGCCCAGTTTCAATTGAACTTGACAAGACGCTTGAAGAGATGGCTGTTAAATCAGCAAAACTCATAGAATGCAAAATCGCTGGCGTAGACATCCTAGAAAGCTCTAGAGGACCGCTTGTTGTGGAGGTTAACAGCCAGCCAGGATGGAGAGGACTACAATCCATCACGAGAGTTAATCTTGCCGATGAAATAGTGAGCTTCGTCCTATCAGAATTAAAGAAATAGTAATGGAGTAATTGCTATGTTGGAAGTTGAAATTGTAAAGGTTGACGTTTCAGCTAAAAGGGCTCAAAAGATACCAGATTATGTGGCGGAAGAAAAACCGTTACACATATTCATCAACAAAACCCATTATGCGACCATCTTCTGTTCACCCACCAACATGAAAGAATTAGCTGTTGGTCATCTACTTTCAGAAGGCATCATAAAAAAAGTTGAAGAAATCGAGGAAATACGGTTCAGAGAGGAAAACGTCTGTCATGTTAAACTAAATTCGAACGTTGACTTGGAAAAGAGGCTGAAGCTTTCAAAACACTTTTCACGCATAATTCTCTCAGCATGCGGCGGTCCATATCAACCATCTGGAAGATTTCCTAAAATCAAGTCAAACTTAAAGGTTAAAGCTGAAGTCATCTTGGACTGCGTCAACCGACTAAATTCTATTGCGGAGACTTTCAGAAAAACTGGTGGAGTGCATGTTGCAGCGATTTACAAAGGCGACGGAAGTCTCTTGACATTTGCTGAGGATGTCGGTCGCCACAACGCTGTTGACAAAGTCATTGGCATAGGAGCCTTAACCAAGGCTGATTTTGGTGAATGTTTTCTCGCTTTAAGTGGAAGGTTAACAGGAGACATAGTTTTTAAGGCGGCAAAGATTGGTTTGCCAATAGTGGCTTCTTTAGCCGCTGCATTAGATTCTGGCATTGCAATTGCTGAGGATGCAGCTTTAACCTTAATCGGATTTGTACGCGGAAAACGCATGAACGTTTACACTTTTTCTGAAAGGATTTTTCTTTGACTCTTTTCATCGAAAAAGGCAAAGTTGCTTTTTGAAAAAAAGAATGGAGATTACGAGGAACTCACATGTAGATGTTGAGCAAGTTTCTTTTGAGCAGTATGAAGATTATGATGACGCTGACTACAAATTCTGGAACAAGATACGTTGCATTGTAGGCGGCAGAGTAGGCAATGACGTTCCAGCCTTCCCACGCATATTGACCGAAGAAGGCCACACCGGAAATGAAGTGACAAATGAATCGACCAGAAATTCCTACTCCAACTCCTATTAGAGGATGATTTTTGAATGCGCCTGCAAGACCTAAGGCGCCAAAAGCTAAAGGATAGTCGAGCAGAACTTGAGTAGGATAGTAAATTTCGCCAAAGATAGCCATGTGTACCAATCCATAGACTACTCCGGCTTCCACTCCCCATCTAGGACCTCTTCTTAATGCAAACCAAAGCAACGGAACCATGCTTCCCAGAGTTATTGAGCCACCTTGCGGCAAGTGTAAAAAAGGAAGGTACAGTTTACTTATTATATAAAGTGCATTTGAGAGGGCAATGAAAACAATGGCTTCAGCCAGAATTTTTGTTTCAAGCGCACTTTTGATTTTGGTTTGTTTTGTCGTGTTTTTCCCTCCGCCAGTATTATCTGGATCAGGTTCTATGGGTCGACAGTGTTCAACTGTCCTCTCAGCCGGGTCATTGCCCAGCTCCCCTAAACCTTGCAGGGGATAATGTTATTTAGTTGTATATTTATTTTTCCTAAAGTTAGCGCAGAATTGGAATGTTGCAGCATGAAATCTTTGCCTAAGGAATTTGATATAATTGAAATTGAAAAGAAGTGGCAGAAGAAATGGGAAGAGATGGGTATTTACCGCTTTAATTGGAAAGACAAGGTACGCCCAACCTTCAGCATTGACACTCCACCGCCTTATCCTTCAGGCGAGTTCCACATGGGCAACGTGTTAAACTGGACATATTTTGACATGGTGGCTCGCTACAAGCGTATGAAAGGCTACAATGTTTGTTTTCCCCAAGGTTGGGACTGTCACGGTTTAAGCATCGAAGTTCAAGTGGAAAGGGAACATAACCTTAGGAAGAGGGAGACATCGCCAGACAAATTCCGAAAATTGTGCGAGGAATTGGTTGAAAAGTATATTGCGATGATGAAGGAGGGCGTGATACAATTAGGTTGTAGTGTAGACTGGACAACGGAATACCGAACAATGGACCCTGATTATTGGAGACGCACTCAGCTGAGCTTCATAATACTATACAAAAAAGGCTTCATGTATCAAGGCACGCATCCGGTAAACTGGTGTCCCCGTTGTGAAACAGCCATTGCGGATGCTGAAGTGAACTATGAGGAACGGGAGGGTGCACTTCACTATATTAAGTTTCCACTAGAAAACAGTGACGAGCATCTGCTAATAGCCACAACTCGCCCAGAATTCATACCCGCGTGCGTTGCGGTTGCAGTAAACCCTCTAGATGATAGATTCAGAAAGCACATAGGAAGAAAAATACTCGTTCCAATTGTGAATCGTACAGTGGAAATAATTCCAGACGAAAACGTTGACCCATCCTTCGGCACAGGTGTAGTCATGATATGCACCTACGGCGACAAGGAAGACGTAAAGACTGTAATCAAACATAAGCTTCCAGTAGTTATGATCTTAACTGAGAATGGAAAAATAAACGAGAATGGAGGAAAATATGCAGGTTTAACAATAAGTGAGGCTAAGACAGCGATAGTTAGAGACCTTAAGAATGCGGGTTTGCTGGAAAAAACTGAAAAGATTCAACAAGAAATAGGTGAATGCGCCAGATGCGAAGCCCCAGTTGAGATTCTTGAGCGTAAACAGTGGTTTATGAAAACTCGCATTTTAACGGACAACGTGGAAAAGATGGCTAACGAAGTGGTCTGGTATCCTGATTACATGAAAACTCGCCTAATAGACTGGGCACGCTCCCTTGACTGGGACTGGGTTATAAGCCGTCAACGCGTGTTTGGAACGCCTATACCTACATGGTATTGCAAAAGCTGCGGTGAACTAATTTTGGCGAGAGAGGATTGGGTTCCAATTGACCCGAAACTTGAAAAGCCGAGAATAGACAAATGTCCAAAATGTGGCGACAAAGAGTTCATTCCAGAACAAGATGTCTTCGACACTTGGATGGACTCCTCCATTTCTTGTGCAGTACATGCAGGCTGGCCAGACCGAGAAGATTGGAGATGGCTATTTCCAGCAGATTTACATCCTTCAGGCATAGACATCATAAGGACCTGGGCTTATTATCTAATGGTTAGGCATCTTGCTCTGTTCGATGAGAAGCCATACAAGAGCTGCTTAATCAATGGCATGGTGTTAGGTTCAGACGGCAGAAAGATGAGCAAATCCCTCAAAAACTATGTTGCAGCACCAGATGTACTGGACAAGTATGGAACAGATGCCGCAAGACAATGGGCTGCAAGCGGCGGAGCAACAGGTTCAGACATTCCATTCCGTTGGCCAGATGTGGAATACGGAAGACGATTCTTAACTAAGCTGTGGAATGCCGCGCGATTCGTAAGCACTCAGCTAAAAGATTACACAACAGGCGAAAAATATGAGTTGCAGCTTTTGGACAAATGGGTTCTTAGTAAGGCTGAGAAACTAACGCAACGAGTTACCGAAGCCTTGGAAAAATGTCAATTCAACATAGCCATTGAGGATGTACGTAATTTCACGTGGCGCATATTTTGTGATCAATACATTGAAGCGGTAAAGGATAGGCTTTACAAGCCGGAACTTTATGGAGAGGAAAAAAGGAGAGCGGCTCAATTTACGCTTTATAATATTCTATGTCGCATAATTCAGCTGTTAGCCCCAATATCACCTCACATCACAGAGGAAATCTATCAGACAACGTATGCTGACGACATGGATCAAAAAAGCATACAGTTGATGCCTTGGCCAAAGCCAGACATGGAAAGAATTGATGAAGAGGCTGAGAACAAAGGTGATTTGGTAATGGCTGTGATAACGGAGATTAGGCGGGAAAAATCTGAGAAGAGAAAACCCTTAAACGCGTCAATAAAAAAGGTGAAAATCTACACTGAAAACAGCGAATTTGCGAGATTGATCAGCGAAAATAAAGAAGATATTGCTGGGACCTGTAAAATCATGGAGATTAAAACCTTAAAAGAAAAAGGCGAAGGCAGACAAGTTCAAGAATTTCCGGAAATAATTTTCGTTAGCGAATATTAACTCTTAGGGCTTTAGTCCAGTTCCCACATCTACCCAAAGTTTTTCACCTATTTTCTTATAGCCAATTTTTTCATAAGCTTTAATGGCTGGATAATTGTTTGACCTTACAAATAGAGCTGCAGATTCCGCGTTTTTCAACGCCTCGTCTGTAACCGCTGATGTTGCTAATGTTGCATATCTCTTGTTCCTGTGGTTTGGGTGCGTGTACACTCCACCTATCATCCAAACCTGTGGAAGTTGCAGAAAAGAACCAGCATAAGATACTAATTCATCATTTACAAAGACTCCGTAGATTGGCGTCTCAGTGACCAAATTCATATATCTCTTTACAGTCCCTCTTGGGCGGTCTTCACGGGTTGAAAGAAGATCAGCAAGCCTAGCAGCATCATCTTCGGTGCGCAATCTGCGAACCGATTCTGACTTGAAAAACTTTGCTTGACCCTTTTTCACCAGCATCCAGTTTTCAACGTAATGCTTCGCGTCCGGAAATTTTCTCTTTATGATTGATAGAAGATTCGGTGGAGCATGTGCAATGAAGCGGTTTTCGGGTACATACTCAATTAATTTTTCCGCCGTGTCCGTTTCGCATTCTAGAATTATGCTTGGAAAATCTAGAGCAGTGTAGATGAGTATGTATCCCTTTATTTTTCCATTTTCAAAAGCCGCATAGATAGTTGTATGTTCAGGTTCATGTTGAAGGTCATAAAAGGCGAAAACATGCCTAACAACATCTAATCCAAGGGAATTAATAATCTGTTGTTTATTGTTTTCGCCAATTTTCTCAATTCTATGCATCTGCGTTATCCACAACGTTTGATTTCTTCTATAAGTTTGTCGATTTCTGTTTCTGTGTTGTAAAAGTGTGGTGAAACCCTTAACCCATGAGCCCTAGCAGAGATAATTATGCCTTTATGGCTTAGCTTTTCCGCCACTTCTTGCGCTTTATCTATTTTGAAGTTGACTATGCCCGAGCGACACTGCGGTTCCTCTGGCGTTTGAAGTTTAAGCCCCAAATTTTTAACAGCCGCAATTAAGTGGTCTGTTAGCTTCAGTATTCTCCTTTCAACGTTTTCGATTCCGATGTTCAAAAACATTTTTAAGGCTTCTTTCGCGCCAATTAGGCTTATTAAACTTGGTGAACCAACTTCGAAGCGGCTTGCAGTTTCAGAAAGCTTTAGATTCCAAATGTCCCAAAAATCTATTGTCTCGAAAACCTCTTGTTTTACGCTTGCCCAGCCGACAAATGGTGGTTCAAACTTTTCGATGAGCTTCTCTTTAACGTAGAGGTAGCCTGCTCCTAGTGGACTTAGAAGCCATTTATAACCTGCAGTTGCCAGAAAATCAATGTCATCTCTTTTGACATCTATTTGCATGGCGCCAGCTGACTGTATTGCGTCAACGATTAGGTAGGCTCCGTGCTTGTGGGCTATTTCGCTCAATGCCCGCAAATCATGGCGAAAGCCATTAACGTATTCAACGTGGCTTACAGCAACAGCCACAGTTTTATCATCAACAGCCTTCTCCAAATCTTCCAACAGAATTTTTCCATCAACATTCTTCACGTAATGAACCTTTATGCCTAGGCTTTTGCGCAACCAAGGATAAACCACTGAGGGATACTCTAAATCTGTTGTGACTATTTTTGAGTCTGGTGGATAGTGAAGCACGTTTGCGGCTATGTTCAAGCCTACTGACGTGCTTTCGATAAGCGCTATTTCTTCTGGTTTAGCCCGAATTAGTTTTGCGAAGAGTGGTTTTCCAAAGTCGTTCCATTCCATCGAAGTTGTTCCGAAATTCGAGAATTCGTCGGTACATTTACGGACAGCGTCTGCGACGGGTTTTGGAAGCGGAGACATTGCAGCGTGATTCATAAACACCTTATTTTTTGTTATGGGAAATTGTTCACGGATTTTATCTATATTTTCCATAGGGAAGCCTCTGCCAAAGCTAGTTAGCAACCTAGATTAATAGGGTTGACTATTAAAATTTCGGAATTCCTTCCAAAACTCATCTCTTTCTTGGTGAAAACGATAGGGGGGTCTATTTTTTAGCAGTTGAAATTCTCCTAAAACAAACCACTAAAACAAGACCAGTGCTTTCTCAACAATCTTTTTAACTCGTCAATTGTGTTTTCAACTGTTCTGCGGCATTGAGGCGGTTCTTTTGGTGGAGCGTAAGAGTCTCCAACACTGATTTCCTTTAAACCAGCCACTCCAGCAACAAGAGCATACCAGCAGAGCGGCAAAACCTTCGGATTATAGCCGCTTCCAGGCATCAAAACAAGTTTTCCACCGCAGACTCCATCAGCGGTTTCCCTAATTAAACGGGATACGTCAAAAAAGCCTTTAACAGTCAAGCTTAAATCTCCGAGCATGTCTGCAAAATGCGGGTCGCTTCCGCCATTTGCAATGATGATTTCGGGCTTCAACTCTTCAGCTAAAGGAACAAAAATCTCGTTTAATGCAAAAAGGTATGTGTTGTCGCCTGTTCCAGGCGGAAGAGGCACGTTAACGTTGTAGCCTTCTCCTTTGCCTTCTCCAATTTGCCAAGCAAATCCAGTTCCAGGATAGATTGTGGTTGGGTCTTGATGTAGAGAAATGTACAGCACATTGGGGTCTTGGTAGTAGATGTCGCTTGTGCCGTTTCCAAAGTGAACATCATAATCCAATATTAAAAACCGTTTAACTCCCTGCTTTGCTCTTAAGTACTCAACTAGAACCGCTATGTCGTTGAATATGCAGAATCCTCCGCCATAGCTTCTTCCAGCATGATGATAACCACCGCCTAGGGAAATTGCACGTTTTGCTTTTTCTTCATAAACAGCTTTACCGCACTCGATTGCACCGCCAACAATGAGCAGCGCTGCCTCAAGAATTGATGGAGAAACAGGCGTTTCAAAATCATATGACTTACTTTCTTTTGCCAAACTAAAAATCAAATCAACATAACCCTCATCATGAACCCGTAACAAATCTTCCCTTGATGCAGGTCGAGGTTCAACAAGAACAAATTCAGGAAGACTAAGCAAGCCTTGACTTTCAAAGAACTTCATTGCGTTCGCAAATCGGTCTCCTCTAAAGGGGTGCCCTTCACCCAAATCATACTGCCTAAACTTTTCGTGAAAGGTCATTATTGTTTTGTTTTCTGGTTTTGTCATTTGTGTTTTTGTTTCCTTGAGTGGTTTTGTGTTGTTAATGTTGGATAAGTATTTGGGTTCTGTTGCTGAGAGTTTTGTTTGGGATTTGCTGTTTGTGATACTGTGTCTGCGTTTTCTTGTGGGTAGGAATGATGTTATAGAAGATTTGTCCAAAAATTATAACTATGAGGTAAGCGGTAATTAGTTTAGGAGAAAGGAAAGATGAATAACAAAGTAGCCTTGAGTATGGTTTTGGATATGTTGTTGATTAGTGCGTTGATGTTGGTTTTCAATGTTCAAGTGACGGAAGGTGGAGCGACTATTTACATTCGGGCTGACGGGAGTATCGATCCGCCGTCTGCAAATATAACGAGCGCTGACAATGTTACCTATACGTTTACTGACAACAATTATGATTCTATCATCGTAGAAAGGGACAACATAATAATTGATGGAGTAGGCTACAAGGTGAAAGGCACTGGCAGCGGGTCAGGAATAACACTGACTGGAAGGGTCAACATATCGATAAGGAATATGGAAATCAGATCGTTCACGTATTGCATTGACTTATCCGAGTCGTCGTACAGCACTGTAGCCGCGAACAACATAACAGGCCAATCAATGGGTATCAGGATGTGGGGTGGCTCTAACAACACCCTTCTGGAGAACAACATAGCAGCATCCTCTGGATGGGGTATTGATGTGTACGGTTCTAGCAACAACACTATTTTTGGAAACACAGTTACAGGCAATTGGTATGGAATGACCATTCATGGTAACAACCACTCGATAAGCAACAACAACCTGAGTAATAATTACTTTGGTATAAAAATGACCGGTGTCTCCAACAGCATACTTACTGAAAACAACTTGACAAACAACGATTTTGGCGTACACATGGATCAATCAAATTTCAATACCATAACTGGCAATAGAATTCAGAGTAACTCTCAATACGGCATCTATCTCTATGCCGCCTCAAACAACTCCATCTACCACAATAACTTCGTGAACAACGCAAATCAAGTAGTCTCTTATTCAACCAACGTTTGGGACAATGGCTATCCTTCCGGTGGCAACTATTGGAGCGACTACAGCGGTCAAGACTTAAATGGTGACGGACTCGGTGACACTGCGTTACCACACCAAGGAGTTGATTACTATCCGCTCATGAGTCCGTGGCCCCGGCACGAAATAGCCATCATCAATGTCACACTTTCCACCACCAAGGCAATCAAGGGACAAATTGTCGAAGTCAATGTAGTCGCAATGAACTGGGGAGGCTTTGCAGACACGTTCAACGTCACCGCATACTATAATGATACCATTATTGAGACTCGAGAGATTTCTGGTCTAGCTCCCGACACAGAGATTAGTTTGATCTTCAACTGGAACACTACCGATGTTAGTGGAGGCTACTACTACACCATATCAGCGAATACGAGTACAATTGCGGGAGAGATTTACATAACCAACAATGCCTTTGTCAATGGTGTCATAGAGATTATAAATCCAATAAGAATCGTCGAAGTAATCCCGTGCAATCAAACTGGATATCCCAAAGACTCTTTTGAACAAGGAACAATAGCTTACTTCAAAGTAACAATAAACAGCACTGCCCTCATACCACAAGACACTCTCATAACAATCAACTTATACGATAACGCCAGCATCACCATAGGAGTAGTATCATTCCAAGGACCAGTGCTACCGGGCACATCAACCATCATATTCGGCTTACCCATCCCAACAACCGCAACAATCGGAACCGCAACAATCTACGCCAACTGCTACACCGACTGGCCAAGCCAAAGCGGATTCCCACACTGCCCCGAAACGTCAGCAACACTTGAAATCATAGGACCGTGAAAAAAGCCTTGAAAAACCCAAAATTCCCACTCACCGTCATCCTACTTGCAATAATAATAGCTAAACCAATCCCACATGCATACTCATCAACCTTAACCCTAACAGTCTTCACCTCCAAATCATCCTACATAGTCACAGAAGACATCAACATCTACGGAAACCTAACATACAACGACTCACCCGTCCCAGACTGGCCAGTAGCCCTAGAAGTCCAAGATCCATATGGCACAACAGTCGTCACAAGAACCCCACAAACAGACACAAGCGGAACATACAACCTAACCTTCAAACTCCAAGCCAACTCAAAACCAGGCACATACACAGCATACGTAAGCTCAAACTACAAAGGCGAAACAGCCACAAACAACACAACATTTGAACTCATGCCACGAGACATAGCAGTGACAAACATTACATTATCCAAAACCGTGATAGCCCAAGGACACTCCATGAACACCAATGTTACAGTCGAAAACCAAGGATACCCCACCGAAACCTTCAACGTCACACCCTACGCCAACACAACCATTATCGCCACAATTACCAACATCACCCTAACAAGCGGAAACTCCACAACCATCACCTTCACCTGGAACACTTCTGGCTTTGCTCGTGCTTACATTATAAGCGCCAACATCACCATACTTCCAGGCGAAACAGACACCGCAGACAACACACTCGTATACGGTATTGTTAAAGTCTCTTGTATAGGCGACATAAACGGGGATTACGTAACTGACGGACAAGACTACCAACTTGTTAAGAGGGCTGTACCTTCAAGCCCTGGCAGTCCAAAATGGAATCCAAATGC
>CAYZEP010000023.1:0-19247 GCA_964477645.1 uncultured Candidatus Bathyarchaeia archaeon
TTTTCTTAATAAGCCGTTTTACACAGTTATTTTCGGTGAAAAACCGTGAAAAACATGAAAAAAGCTATAACAAGCGCAACTTTGACGTTTCTGCTATTGTCAATGGCGTTGCCAACGCTGTTCATGAATAACGTGAATGCTTCAGATGATGACAACGTTTCCAGCGTGCAAGTCGAGTCTTATAGGGGACAATGGGTGAAAATCAAAACAGATCTAATAACCATTCTGTTTCCTGCTGGCGGGAAGAAGCCTATGTTTCTCTGGTGGTATTCAAATGACACCAACGACATCCATGTCGTGAAATACAAAGGCTTAGTTGAGTACATGACGATTGACTATCCATACTACTTGCGAGAGTATGAAGCAAACGCATTAACAATGCGTGAACGACTGGAAGCAAAATACGCTACTGGAGGATCTTATCAAGTTAAAATAAGACAGAGAATCTGGGCAGCATATAGAAGATGGTTTTTAGACTTACACCCAGCCTATCTGCCTTTCAGTGCTTGCCAGTGGAACCTAACAGGTCCAGTTAACGTTACTAGAGAAGACGGAGTTTCCTACATCTCCTTCAACTTCACACTTGTGGAAGCACCTTCCATATTCGATTTTGCTGAAGGCAACGTGATGATCCGTTGCAGATTCTACGCAACAGAAGCCACAGAAAACGTTTACGACTTATACAACTACACGGTGAAAACTGGAGAACTAAAAATGGACTTAGTTATACAAAACTGGGAATGGAACATTGACAAACTGAATGACCTCTTCGATGCTTTACAAGATGAATTTGAAATAACTGTTCCACAACTGCGCGCTGGCTTAGCATTATGGGTTGACATGGCATCAATAAATATTACAGACATATCAATCGCAGAACAAGACGCAAATCTAACAACGCAAGTACCTGAAAGCAGTTCTGATGCTCCACTCGAGCCAGTCGAGGTCATCTCAGATACGTCAGATATAATTGCTGGAGGGCAACGGATTCAAGTGCAAAACAAAATAGCTACAGAAACCGCACCCATAAACGTTGGAAATCGCTTACATGAGCGCTTCAGATTGCGCTTTGCAAGAGGAAGCCAAACATTGGCAGGTTTCTTTGACTTTGTGAACACAGCGGTGGTTATTAATTCCACTAATGGAGAGAAGTCGATAGTTAATGTGGCAGCTGCTTATATTCCAGCAGGAAACCATTTGCGTTTGTTTATTGGTTATCCATACTTTGGCAACAATACTTTGGAGCATGATCCTTCAATTGGAGTTGAAAGCGTTGTTCCGTGGTTGCCCACAAATCTACTGATGATTCTAATTGGAGCCACAATCGCAATAGCAATAGCAGTAGCAACAGTCAAACTGAGAAAGAAACCAGTTAACATAATAAACGTCCAATAACTCCACTTTTTTCTTTTTATTTTTAGTGTGCGTATTTCGCGGGCGGAAAAAAGCTTATATGGTTTATTGCTACACAATATTTGGATGTCTGAGAAAAAATGAACATCGGCACAAAAAGTGAAGAAATCCGCTGGCAAGTCATAAAGGCCATGTTAGACGAATTCCCAACTTTAAAAGAGAAAGTTAAAAGCTATTTGAGAGAACAGAAGCCAAAACAATAACTCAAGTTCGATTGCCAATTCATTTTTTAGCCTGATACTTTTGTAGAACATTAGCTTTTTATGGTAATTTTAGTTCCTTCTCAGCAGATGTTGAGGTGGTATTTTAACGTTGTTTTTGTAATTATCGCCTTCAGTTTTAAGAAGTTCTGTTATTTCATGGTAGCGCTGAAGAAAGTCTTGGCCCTTCTCAGTTGCCCTGTACACGTCTTTATCGTTCTGCACTATCTTTTCTAACAAGTTAATTTTCAACATAAACCTGAGATAGTCGTTAAGTTGTGTAAAGCTCAGATTTGCCCTATACATAATTTGAGTCTTCAAAGTTCCTTCTTTTGCTATTTCCAAAATTTCTGCAATTATGTAGAGCTTGTCTCTTCTTTTGGAGGAGGGATTTGAACCATATGGATTCATTTTCTATATTCCTCTTTTAGAACAGATTTCTACAATGAAGAAGGGTTATGGAATGTTTTAAGCAGTGTTTCGCATGTCTAATTATTCCAAGAATCGAAATATTCTCTAGAACAAACTTCTATATGTAAGAACCAGAGAAGACTTTATTTTTTATAAAACAAGAATGTTACAAAAGGTGAAAAAATGTTAGTTGGCTTAATTGCAGATACTCATGACTGTTTGCCAATGGTAGATAAAGCCATAAAAAAGTTGAATGAGGAAAATGTTGAGCTGGTGCTTCATGCAGGAGATTACGTGGCACCTTTCGTTATTCCGAAACTCAAAGATTTGAAAGCGAAACTTATTGGTGTTTTCGGCAATAACGACGGCGACCATGAATTTCTAAAAAGGCGATTTGGCGAAAACAAATGCTTAGAGATACGTGGAAATTTCGCAGAAATAATCGTTGATGACACAAAAATCGCGTTATTGCACGGACAAGAAGAGGAACTTTTGAAGGCTTTGGTTAATAGCGAAAGCTTCGATGTCATTGTCCATGGTCACACACATAAAGCTGAAGTTTATCGAAAAGGTAAAACATTGGTTGTGAATCCTGGCGAAGTCTGCGGATATTTAACCGGCAAATCAACCATAGCGTTGCTTGACACTGATAAGCGTGAGACAAAGGTAGTCGAACTCTAGAAAATAGACATGTCAGAAGTTATCTAAGCCAGCCACGTAGAACTTGTCACCATATGTTTCAACAAATGATGCATTAGCAGTCAAAGGCTTAACCATCATTACTACGTGACTCCTTTCCTGAACCATATAGTCAAAGGACTTATAGACTTGAAGTAAAGTACTGTCTAAAACTGCTCTATCATAAACCAAGGCTTTCGCTTTTTCTTCTATATTGCTGATAAGCCTTTCCATCTCCTTTGTATTTAACGCCACAAGCTCTTTAATCCATATTCCATCCTTATCTTTTTTGAATATTGCATATCCCTTTTCACCGATTATACATTGTTTGGGAGTTATTCCTTCAGCTTTCTTAAGCATCTTAAGATGTGCTTTGTCACGAATCACAAAGCCGGTCTTACCTTTTGAATATTCATTGTAAATTTCTAGAATTCTGTCAAAATCGAGTTTTGAGGTTTTCTTTTTTCTAGAAGACATAGCTTTTTGGACTTTAACCACTTTGTAGGCACTTGGATATCCGATCACATCCATATAGCCTAATTTTTTGTAGAACTCATACGCTATGAGACTTTGACTTGTGCCCAAAAAGGAAAAGCGATAACCCTTCTCTTTAAAATATTGATGCGCACTATTCATCAAAGTCGTGGAAATTCCCTTTCTTGTATGACCTGGCAAAGTGGCAACTCCATACATGCCGCCAACATGTTCTACTGTTCCATCTAAAGTTCGAGTAGCCAAATCCAACACGCCAACAAAACCAATCACACACCCGTTTTCCACCGCACAAAAACCAACTGGACTATCCCTTGATCTTGGGTCAATCTTGATAAAATCTTCGAACCACTCTGGGTTAAAAGGCCAACGAAAAGCCTGATCTATCAATGGCAGAAGACTATCCTTTAATTTTAGATTTCTATAAGTTAAAATTCTCATTTTCAGTTATTCCTTTATTTGAGAAACATTTGCCAGTGCTTTTGGCTTCTTCCATTCTTGATCGTTCTGCCCTCAAGCATAAAATATCAAAGATTGAATACAATGAATGGTTATTTAATCCTTGTTGTATGGCTGCCTTTTTTGATTTGCCAACTCAAACAGCTCTGTCAATTCTTTATCATCTGCTCCATTTCTCATCGATGTCAAAATGTCCACAAGATTGTCACTTCTCATTAAGCATGGTTTCAGTTTTCCATCACTTGTCACGCGCAAGCGTGCGCAGTGCATGCAAAAATCTGTGTTATCTATTGGATGCACGATTTCAATTGTTACGTCTGGCAGATGATAAATGCGACGATTTTGCATAAACCTCCTAGTTTCAATTTTCAACGCTTTTTGTCCTAGCATGTGCTCATATTCGTCTAGCAATCTGTGATGTGCGAAATAATACGCACTGCTTATGTTTATTGGCTCAAGCTCAATCAACTGCAAAACTGCTCCAGTTCCTCTAGCAAAATCAATCATTTCCAACACGTCAGAGTCATTTATACCTTTCAAAATAAGCATGTTAAGCTTAACAGGATGCAGTCCAGCCTCAACAGCGGCTTTAACGCCTTCCAACACGTCTTCTAATCTGCCGCCAGTCAACTTGTCATAAACTTCTCCATTGATGGTTGGTAGGTTAATGTTCACACGTTTCAAGCCACTCACACATAATTCTTCAGCTAAAGAAGCAAGCAAAGTTCCATTAGTGGTCATGGAAAGGTCTTCCAAGCCATGCGTAGCCGCAATACCCTTAACGATTTCCACGATATCCTTGCGCATCAGTGGTTCTCCGCCTGTGAGCTTAACTCTAGAAATGCCTAAACCGACGGCGATTCTAACAATGCGGACAATTTCGTTAACAGTCATTTCTGCCGTGGAATTTCCCGCAGGTTTTTCTTCTCCTTCTCCATGGCAGTACGTGCAACGCAAATTGCAACGTTGTGTAAGCGCCACACGCAAGTTAAGCAGTGGACGCCCATAATTATCTTTTAACAGCATCGTTATTCCCGCGCGTGCTTAACGATGTGAGTTGCTTACGGCAATATAAAATTTACTTAAAAAATATCAAGGATTTATGAAATAAATCGACAAGGATAAATGTCCACTAAATGATTAAATTAATGGTGAGGATTAGTGATAGAGGTTTTTTTACGCTCATATTCACCATACATGGATGTAGAGCTTTACAGAGAAATGTCACAACACCCTTTTTGCGCACCTGGTTCTGGCGAGGCACTGATAAGCGCAGCTTCTAAACTTAAAGGACGCATACTTCCTCAAGAGGATTTGACAGTTTTAGAACAAGTGTCGCGGATAGCTGAGAAAACTAACCAAAAAATCACGGTATACGATGTTTCACGCATGACTGACAAGCTTAAAGCAATAAAACGTGGAATCCGAAAAACCCCAGCAGCGATAATTAACGGAGAAAAATATGAAGGCTTAGAAGAAATCCTGCAAGCAATTTCTAGCAAATGTAGTTCATAAACGCTAGGTTCGTAAATCATTCACGAGCATGCTTAAGTATGTGAGCCGTTTCTGGCAAAATAAGTTTTTCAAGGCAGATTCGCACGGCATCAGGTGAGCCTGGAATACAGAAAACCGCCCTGCCCTTAGCTACACCAGCAATGGCACGAGACAGAACCGCTGCAGAACCAATCTCATCAAAGCTCAAACGCCTAAAAATCTCGCCGAACCCTGGCAAAATCTTCTCTAAGAAACGTGAGACTGTTTCAATGGTAATATCAAAGGGAGATATGCCTGTTCCACCACAAAAAACAACAGCATTCACATCAGCGGAACCTAAAGCGTATCGTATGCCTTCTTCAATTAAAGTTTTATCATCTGGAATTGTTTTTCTAAATGATATTGTGTGCCCAGCATTTTTCAGAAAGGATTCAATCAAGTCTCCAGAAACATCTTCCACTTTTTCGCCCTTTTTCAATTTTTGATAACGAGATGTGCTGCAGATAAAAATGCCGAATTTCAGCTTTTTAGGCGCTTCAGCCTTATGCCTCTTTGCACTTTCGCTCAATTTAAACTCATCCTATGGACTTCCTTTAACCTTTTTTACAACTCGAATGCTTTCGATAGATGTGAATGGATACTGTCCTTTTGCATCTTTCTCATACTGTTTAACCATATCCCAAATTGTTAATAAGCTGACAGCAGTTGCAATCAAAGCTTCCATTTCAACTCCAGTCTGAGCCTTCGTCTTAACGGTGGAAGCAACCTGCACCTTGAAATCGTCTAAAACTTTTATTTCGACTTCCACGTTTGTTAGTGGCAACGGATGGCAAAGTGGAATCAAAGTGCTTGTTTTCTTAGCGGCCAGAATCCCCGCAATCTTTGCTGTGTAGAGGGGGTCGCCCTTTGCAATCTTCCCATCATTAATTAAACGTATGGTCTCAGTTTTCAACTTAATAATTCCAGTTGCAGTTGCCTCACGAAATACTTCTGGTTTATCAGATACATCAATCATTGACATGCTCCTTTTCTCCATTGCTTTTCTCTGCTTTGAAATTTGAGAGGGAAAGCTGCTTATTTTCCATTTGGTTTTCAGTTTGTTCGGATTGTGTAGAAGTCTCACCAGAAAGGATTTTTAGGCTTTCTTCTTGGAGTTCCCGCATAATCCGTTTCAGTTCATCAAGTTTCTTTTCTAAACCTATCAACGCGGCTCTGAACTCGTCAATGCGACTCAAAACATACTTAATTACAGGTTGAATATCTTCTTTGGCTTGTATACTTATAACCGAAGCTTTCGTTTCAGAAGCCTTCTTGTAATTAAGTATCGTTTCTATTAGTGGGGAAGGATCATCCCTAACTTCTCGCATCAAAAAGAGAAAATCTGACCCATCTGTTAGAGCTTTTCTTAACTGTTCAAAGGCCAAACGTGAATTTGCAAGGGGATCTGGCGTGTTCTGGAGAAGAATATCCTTAAAAGTTGTCAAGGTTTGCGTTAGTTTTTTGCACATGGATTTGATTGTTGAGGTCTTCTCAGGCTTGAGAATAAGCATAAGTTTTTCGCTGCTTGTTGCTAAATCACTTACACGGTTAACATAATGTTCGGTTTTTTTCAGCAGTTCTGAAGGAGGGAGCTTTTCAAAGAGCACTCCACTAGCTATGTCGCTTGCAACATCCTGCAAAATCCTTTCAAACTCAGCTATTTTTTCATTGAATTCCTCTTTAATCAAGCGTCACACCACTCATAAAGGTAATTTATACAGCCTATTGTTTATTTGCATGCTCCCAAGCCTCTAGCAGATTTCGCACAGCTCTAGCCTTAGGTGAATGTTCATTAAGCCTATACAAGCGAATTCTCCCAAACACTTTATGCTGGAGAATCCCTTCTTCTTCCAAAACTTTCAGATGCTTATTTGTTGCCTCGTAGTTTGCGCCGAGTCTGCGGGCAATTTCAGAAACGTTAAGTTCACCCACTTGCGATATAATTTTTAGGATTTTCATTCTTAATCTTGAAGAGAAAACATCCTCTAAATCCATGACTTTCTCACTCTTCTCCCTTTTTTAGGAGAGCACTTAATTCTTTCTTCAGTTCATGGGACGGAATTTTAGGCAAATAAATAAGTGTTGATCTTCCACGGGAGCCCGTCGCCGAAACCTCTGTCATTACTATGCCAAGGTTTGAAAGATTTTGCAAGTATTTCCATAGTTGTGTGTGGCTATGCGGCTTAGTAGCAAATTCTTCGCATACAACAGCGTAGGCTTGTTCAGCCTCAACAAAAGAAATGTAAGCCTTCTGACTTTCCTCAAAAAATCTGGCCACACCAAGCAAAAAGAGTCTTTCATGATGGCTTAGAAAGGCTAAATCACTTCTGCGCATAGTTGGATGTATGTTTGAAACAGCCTTTCGTACAAATTCAGGCGTAACAACGCCCAAATCTTCAGCATCCGCATATTTTCCAGCCCGCCAGAGCAGTTCAATGCCAAATCGAGCATTTCCACCCTCAGAAAAGGCAAGTTCAGCGATTAGGCTTACTGTATCTTCCGACACTGTTAAGGGCTTGAACGCGAGTGAAACACGGTCGTTAAGGATGTCGACAAGCTGTCCTTTGGAATAGTTCTCAAGACTGATGATATTAGATTGCAGGGTGCTTCTTGTGCTTACGTCTAACTGCTCAATTGCCTTCAGGTTTCGTAGAATGCATATAAGCGAGAGCCTTTGAGGCTTATCCTGCCTTGTCTCCTGTAACCGTGAGAGTTTGTAAACAGCATCTGAGCCTTCCCCCTCAATAAGACTATCAAACTCATCCAAAGTTAAGGTTACATGAGTATTTTCATCGTCCAAAATTTGCATGAAAATGCCAAGAAGCTCCTCAGCGGAGTAGCCGCGTTTCGGAAAGTTTGGATGGAAAATGGAAATTATATGTTGCAGTATGAGGAAAAGGTTTCCACGATATTCACGGCAATTAACATGAATATATCGAAGATTTATCCCACGCTTATTTGCCTCGCGAGTTATGTAGGCTCCGAAATGTTGGGAAAGCGCGGTTTTGCCCGTGCCAACATCGCCGGTTATCATGACCCGTTGAGCCATCTTCCCCGGAAACTGCAGTGCAAAACTGAAAAACTCCGTTAGCAAATGCAGTTCCCTATTTCTATGTGGAAGCTTGTAAGGAACATAGTTAATGTCAAGTTTTGTTTCGTCTCTGAATACGCTTTGGTAGGGTGGCACTTAGCTTAAACCTCAGAGTAATTATGTGTAAAGCACTGTTATTCTTTTCTCTAACGTAGCCAACTTAACTCAAATATTGTTTTCGAAAACAAAAAGTTAATAAACATAGCTTTCAACTTTATTGCAAAATGATTCCAAAATATTTCTTCCTAACTAAAGGTGTAGGCAAGCATAAGGAACAGTTGCAATCTTTTGAGTTAGCCTTAAGAAACGCGGGCATACAACATTGCAACATTGTGTGCGTTTCAAGTATTGTACCGCCAGGATGCAAACTCATTTCAAGAGAACGAGGCTTAAAACTGATAAGACCTGGAGAGATAACATTCATTGTTCTAGCCAGAAACTCAACCAATGAACCGCACAGGCTTATAGCATCATCAATAGGCGTGGCAATTCCATCTGGCAAGCATGATTATGGCTACCTTTCTGAGCATGATTCCTTTGGACAAACAGACGAAGTAGCAGGAGATTACGCGGAGGATTTAGCTGCAACAATGCTCGCTACAACAATGGGTATTCAGTTTGACTCAGAGAGCGCTTGGCAAGAAAAAGAACAATTGTTCAAAACCAGTGGAATGATAATCAAAACAACAAACGTGACACAATCCGCAACAGGAGACAAAAGTGGTTTATGGACAACAGTCATTGCAGCAGCGGTTTTCGTGCCAGGAAAGAATATGCTAAAACGCTAGAAATTACCTGCACTTAACACACGCGATTTTTTATTCCAAAACAATATTAACAATTAATACTAACGCTAAAACGGTGAAGAAACACTTGGTGGAGAAAATTCCAACCCCAATGATAATTGTCAATTTCAAGACATATTCTGAGGCAACTGGGCGAAGGGCTGTTGAGCTTGCAAAAAAAGCTGAAAAGGTAAATAGTGAAACACGTGTTTCCATAGGAGTAGCTCCTCAATTCGCGGATATAGTAGCTGTCGCAAAGGCTGTGGAGATTCCAGTTTTCGCTCAACACATAGACCCAATAAAGCCAGGTAGCTACACTGGGCATGTGCTTGCAGAATCTGTAAAAGAAGCAGGAGCAATAGGAACGCTAATCAACCACTCTGAAAGGCAGCTTAAGCTATCAGACATTAACGAAGTAATCAGAATAACACGGGAAAATGGTCTACTTTCATTGGTGTGCGCCAACAACTCTGAGATAAGCGCAGCGGTGGCATCTCTCAAACCAGACATCATTGCAATTGAGCCGCCAGAGCTCATAGGAACAGGAATCCCGGTTTCAAAGGCAAAGCCAGAAGTTGTTACTGGCACCATTAAGCTTGTTAGAAAAGTTAATTCCGAAGTCACAATTTTGTGTGGAGCGGGAATAACCAACGGAGAAGATGTTGCAGCAGCTTTGAAGCTTGGCACTAGAGGCGTGTTGGTTGCAAGCGGCATTGTAAAAGCAAAAGACCCATATACCGTTTTGTGTGAATTTGCAGAAGCAACAAAACAATAGGGTGAGTCGAAAAACCTTGAAAGTCGAAGCAGAATGCGCCGCATGCATACTTAGTAGAGCCGCAGCCGAAGCGATAGAGGCTACAACAAATCCTGCATTACGCTTCAGAAGTATGACTGAGCTTTTACGATTATTAAGTGAAGAGTTTAGACCAACGGCTGTTCCCGCAGATTTGGGCACGAAAAGGGACCGCATGATAAAAAGGATTACGGGTAACAACGACCCGTATAAAAGAAGTAAAAGAATAAGCAACGAAAAAGCTTTGAAACTTTTGCCTTATGCAAGAAAACTTGTTGAAGATGGTTATTCGCAGCAGGATAGATTTAAAAAGGCATGTTTATGCGCTATAGTCGGCAACATAATGGAGTTTGACATCCCAGGCCACAGATTTACTTTTAATAGTTTAAGAAAAAGCCTCCGAGAAGCTGAAAAAGATTTAGTCATAAACGATATCGACAATATTTACGAACTAGCCAAAAAGTCACGTACGGTTCTTTATTTGACGGATAACGCTGGAGAAATCGTGTTTGATACCTTGCTTGTTGAACAACTGAAAAACATGGGCGTGACTGTGATTGTTAGTGTTAAGGGTGAACCAGTAATTAACGATGCTACCTTGGAAGATGCAGAGGCTTCAGGGATGAGTAAGGTTGCTGATAAGTTAATAACAACTGGAACGGATGCTGTTGGATTGGCTCTGAAGGAATTTTCCGCGGAATTCCTTAATTTTTACAATTCTGTTGATGTTATTTTTGCGAAGGGCATGGGCTACGCTGAAACCTTGACAGAATACAAGCTGAAAAAGCCTCATGCCTTGCTGTTTAGAACTAAATGTAATCCAGTGGCAAACTTCTTCGGTGTGTTAAGAGAAAAAAATGTTGCGAAGTTGATGCCGTAAATGAAGTTGCCAGCCATAAGCCTCAGTCAAGAAATGCTTTCGCATTTTGATGATGCAATCCAAAAAGAATGGATTGTAACGAATGGTTTGGGCGGTTACGCTTCATCGACGGTTTTGGGCATAAACACCAGAAAATATCACGGGTTGCTTGTTGCTGCATTTCATCCGCCAGGAGACCGCAGAGTATGCTTGGCAAAACTGGATGAAGAATTAAGCATAGGAAACAACGTTTATCCACTTAACGCCAACGAATTCCAAAACGTGATTTTCCCACAAGGGCACACGTTCCTCAAAGAATTTTCAATATCGCCATCTCCAAAGTATGCCTACACAGTGCAAAATATTGAGGTTCAAAAGACCATTTTTATGCCTTATGAGAAAAATGCGGTAGTGGCCCTCTATAAAATTTTGAATAAAAGTGATTCTGACGTTAAAATTCGGGTTTTTCCGCTTATAAACGGGCGACATTTTCACTCAGTTATGGATAGGTGGAGAACTCCGTGGGAATTTGCTCAAAGGCGAGCGGATAAAGAAGTGGATATGCACTTCGGCGTTCCCAAGTCTGTGTTGATAATGAAGGTAACAATCGGAGACTATCATGCCAAGGAAAAATGGATTGAGAAGATATGCTATCGGGAAGAGGTCGCTCGTGGAGAAAACGGTTTAGATGATTGTTATCAGCCTGGATATTTTGAAGTGGGTGTAAATGCGAACAAAAATGAGAGTTTTGCAGTGATTGCGGCTGCGGATGAAAGTGAGGATGTTGCACGGAAAGTTTCGGCTGAATTACCTGTTACAATGTATGACGTCGAAGCCTTATACGAGCGAGAAACTGGGCGCCGCGAAAATTTATTGACGAAATTCTATGAAGAACACGAGAGCATTCCAGCAAACGATTGGTTAAGCTGGATTATCTTGGCCACAGACATGTTTATAGTTAAGGGAATAGATGACGAGGAAAAGTCTGCGATTGCAGGTTACCATTGGTTTGAGGCTTGGGGAAGGGACACATTCATTTCTCTGCCTGGATTGATGCTTGTGACTGGAAGATTTGATGACGCGAGGAAAGTTTTCTTAACGTTCGGAAAACACTGTAAAGACGGCTTAATTCCCAACTTTATTCCAGATCAAGCAGGACAACCAGCCTATAACACTGTTGACGCGACTTTATGGTATGTTAACGCGACGCTGCAATACCTAAAATATACAGGCGATTTTAAATTCGCTCAAGAGCAACTGTGGGAAAATTCAAAAACAATTATTGAAAATCACGCGAGAGAAACAGCTTTCAACATACGTGCGGACGCTGATGGCTTGCTCTCCCATGGTCCTCAGCTGACATGGATGGATGCGGCAGTGGATGGTCAGCCAGTAACTCCTAGGGCGGGGAAGGCTGTTGAGGTTCAAGCGTTGTGGTATAATGCTTTAAAAACTGTGGAGCTTTTGGCAAACAGGTTTAATGAAGGAAGTGAAGCCGAAAAATGCAGGCAGTTGGCTGAAAGGGTGAGGAAAAGTTTTGTTGAGAAATTTTGGAATTCGGAGAAGAATTGTTTGTTTGATGTTGTAAGCGAGCGAGAGCGGGATGATTCTTTGAGGCCTAATCAAATTATTGCGGTTGCTTTAGACTTTAATATGCTGGATAATGTTAAGAGCGAAAAAATTGTGGATGTTGTGCATCGTGAACTTTTGACGTCTTGTGGCTTGAGGACTTTGGCAAGGAATGATCCGAAGTATGTTGGGGTTTATGCTGGAGACAGAAGAAGCCGAGATAAGGCTTATCATAATGGAACGGTTTGGCCTTGGCTGCTAGGTCCTTTTATCACTGCGTTTCTGAAAACTAAAGGCTACAGTGATTTTAGACGTGAGTTTGCTCTGAAGAATTTTGTTTTGGCGCTGTTTACTGGACAGATTTTTAGGGTTGGGCTTGGACAAGTGAGCGAGATTTTTGATGGGGAGCCGCCGCACACAGCGAGAGGATGTATCGCGCAAGCTTGGAGCATGGCTGAACCGTTAAGAGCATATCTGGAAGACGTTATGCAAGTTAGACCGAAATATGAAAGGGAAGTTTTCCGAGACTTGAAGTGAATTTTGACGCTTAGTTGACGTTAGAGGTCTTGGATAATTCTCTTAATGCTATTATGATGCTTATTGTGAAGCATGCGAAGAAGGCTAAGCCAAGCAGTTCAAGAAGCCTTAACATTATTAAGCTGACTGAGATTCCGTAAGTCCATATCAGTGAATTAATTAATTGAAGGGCTGTTGATGCTGATAAGAATGCAAAACCTAAGATTAGGTAAAGCATGCTTCTTTCTCTTCGTTTAGAATAGCGCCATGCACTGTAAATCAGTAAAAGAAGACTGAAAAAGAGATAATTCAGTTCAATCAGTGCTGACATTGCCGTTGTCATCGCCTTAACAATCTGTATCTAATCTCGCCCTCAAAAACTATATAAGGTTATGCATTGGAACGGAGTGTACCAAGAATAGAACAACGAAAGAGTTTTATAAAACGTAAACGGTAAATATAATGTGGTGTTTAATTGTGAATGTTAATGCAGAAAAAGTAATAGTGACATTAGTTTTACTTTCCTTCGCTTTAACCTCAATAAATAGGCTTGTCGTGCAAGGGAGATCGTTAACCAGAGAAGAGGCTATTGAAATTAGCAGAAATTCAGAGCTTATCCGAAGTTTGTGGCATCTAGTAGAGGACGCCGATTGGTACACGCTAGAAGCATATTATCTCAACGAAACTCGCACTGGTGAATTAAAAGAACAAAATCCAGAATATTATGAATTTTTGCCAGATGACCATGGCGTGTGGTTAGTAACATGGGAAATCGGTCCATCAAAGTCGGGACCCGCTACAATCATTGTTGAACACTACATTGATGAAGAAACAGGGGAAATTCTGCACGAAGGAGGAATAAGCCTTAGATGATCTTAAATTGAAGAATTGGCTAGTTTTGGCGCTGTTTACTGGACAGATTTTTAGGGTTGGGCTTGGACAAGTGAGCGAGATTTTTGATGGGGAGCCGCCGCACACAGCGAGAGGATGTATTGCTCAAGCGTGGAGTGTGGCTGAACCGTTAAGAGCATATGTGGAAGACGTTATGCAAGTTAGACCAAAATATGAAAGGGAAGTTATGCACGGTTCAGAATGAATTGCACATGTCCTGCATTGCTATTTTGTTGGGGTTTCTGGTTTGGAATTGAAAAGTTGTAGGGCGCGGAGTATGAGGAGTATGAATGTTGTGTATAATCCTAGGCGGATGTAGCCATAAAAGCTGATGGCTTCGTTTAAAAGGGAAATGAATGAGAATAGCCATAAGAAGTCTGAAAGTGTTAGAAATGCGAAGCCTAAGCCAAACAGCAGAAATGGCCTCTTCTTGGATGAAAAGTAATTTTTAAGACAGTAGGATATTATGAAGATGTTTAAAGCAAGATAGGCTATGTCAAACCAACTCAGCAAGATAGTTCCCTCTTTCTGTTCTAAACGCTGGTTTTAAATATAAGGTTTGCCTAATAGTTCTCTTAAAGGGAGATTTATGCGAATTTCATTCTTAAAAAGATCATCCCTCCAGACCACCATCATAGCCTCTGCAATAGTTTTCATGCTGCTTAACACCTTCTTACCACTCAACTTTTCGGCTCAGGCTGAAGCAACGAAGTATCCCTTCAAGCTCGCAATATCGTTAGAAAAGACAATGTTCAAGCTCGGAGAACCAGTTAATGTAGTATGGACTCTGATAAACATAGGTGAGGAAAATATAACACTCTACAACAGCCGTGATGATCCACTTGACTTCATCATTCGTGACGAAAACTTCAATCATGTTTTTAAGTATAGAGCATACTATGGTGTTTTCTTGGTGGTAGGGCCTGTTGCACAAATAGCACCAAGTGATAACATAACATTTACTGGAACCTGGAAGCAAATCTACGACAACGCCTTAGAAAGTAGAAATCCAGTGCGATTCAGGAGTGTGCCTCCCGGCATTTATTACGTGTCTGGATTTTTCGAGAGCGCCACCTATAACCTTACATTAGAAACTTCTCCGATAAGAATAACAATCATCGGAGAATGACCGTGTGAAGCAGATAAAAACAGCACTTTACTTTTTTATAATTCTGTCTGCATATGGTCAAATCGTACTACCTACATGCTTTTCTTGTGTCTCAGGTGCGGTGGATGCTGAAGATGAACTTTACATTAGAGGTAAATTCAGCTCTGAACTTTTGGAAAGAATACATGTACTAAATCTAACAGACCCAGAAACATATCTATCGTTGATAATCAGGCTCAGTACGAATACGACAGGATTAAACAATACACTAATGAAAGACCTAAAAAATAACCTTGCCCATCTTTTGACAAATAATCACAATTCAACGGTATATTCCGTATGTCGCATTTTACCATTTATTATGGCTAAAGTTCCAATAACTGAAGCTGAAAAAATAGCGCTGTACGATTTTGTTGAAAGTATCAGCGATGGCAACAGAAAGGGTTACTTTGCTTTAAATGTAAGTAGATCCGCAATCCAAGCCGATTATGTCAGAACCAGTCTTGGATTTAATGGATCAGGAGTTAGAATAGCGATAGTTGACAGCGGGATGGATACACACCACCCAGATCTTAATGACCTTGATGATGATCCTACCACGCCTGATCCTAAGGTTCTAGATAACATTAGCTTTTTCGATATAGATGATGACGGAAATCCTGATGAAGGCCCAGATGACAATTACGGACATGGAACTCATGTGGCGGGAATATCGGCTGGAACTGGTGAGGCATCTAACTACCAGTTTGTTGGTGTTGCACCAGGCGCATGGATTTTGAATATTAAGGTTGGCTCAGTACTTGGAATCGAAGAGGATGACGCCATAAATGGAATTGACTATGCTCTAGATAATGGAGCAGACGTCATCAATCTTTCTTTTGCGTTCTCTGGTGGCGATGGAACCAGCCCGGTATCTAAGGCCGTTGACGATGCTGTAGAGAAAGGCGCTGTTGTGGTTGCGGGGGTGGGCAATGATGGACCCACTAATTTCACAATCACGTCGCCTGCTGACGCCTTTAATGTAATAGCTGTTGGAGCGGTAGATGATAATAACACTCCCGACGTAGCTGACGATGTACTTTTGAACCTTAGCAGTCGTGGCCCAACAGAGGATGGTCGTCCGAAGCCAGATGTTGTAGCTCCAGGAGTTCGCATCATATCATGTAGAGCAACTGGTACTGACATAAGGCAACCAGGCTGGGATTCGTACATAAGCCCCTTCTATGTTGAATGCACTGGTACAAGTATGGCTGCTCCTCATGTTGCTGGTACTGTTGCTCTGATGCTTCACGCCAATCCAAACCTTACTCCAGCCCAAGTTAAGGCTATCTTAAGGCAGACAGCAAACCTAACAAGCAATCTAGCTGAATATGACGTAAACGACCGAGGCCATGGAATAATCGACGCCTATGCTGCTGTTCAATTGACACAAAACGTGAATAACATTGACAGAAACCAAATGTACGATTCATGGGAAGCAACAACGCCAAATCACGACCTCGGATGGTTGTGTTATGACTATCTGAGTTTTACCGTGGATGCGCCAGACCCTACTTTCGGCATTAGCGTGAAGAATATCCAATATCATTATAGGCATCCTTTGGGTATTGGAAACATCGATTATAAACTCATACAGCGCCTAAGCGCTCAACACTTGTGGATAGACGGCACATACTATCACCTCGGAAACGACATGCACAAATATCTCTTCAGCGGACCACGCATATACGCAAGAGGAGATGGCTACACCTTACTGCGAGCATTGTATAAAGTAGGCAATGTTAAGATAGAGTACTTTTGGAATATCGGAGTGGATTTTGTACTGTTTCGGCTAATCTACTACGGAGGCTCATCATGGAAAACCCTCATGTACATCGACACAGACATCTGGAACGAAACAAACTACCCATACCTACCATCAACAAGCGAGACAATCTTAATCGAAAGAAAAATCACGAACTTTGATTGGGATAACCCTGTCAACGTAAGAGACCTAGCCCACACAGAATACCTTCGAATCGAGCCGTATGAGCCCCCAATTGGCAACCCTATAATATGGATACTTAAACACGGCTACTTAGGAAACAACCCAGACGAACCCACCGTTAAAAACGACGAATACATATACAACCGAAACCTCATCATCTATTACCAAGACACCTCACTACAATCAGGCGTATACATATACAGAAAAACCGACACATTACCCCCGCCAGACCCAACCCAAAACGATGCAGGCTTGGGCGGAGACGCAGGCGACACTATCGACACTTGCACCACCATAAGCCCCGGATCATACAAAGGCATACTATGCAATTCTGATCCTGTTGACACGAACGATTGTTACGAATTCTATGCTCAAAACGGCAAAACCATATACGTGAGCGTAACACCGCCACCTAACATCGACTTCAACCTTGAACTCTACGACCCAATTGGAAATCTGAAGGCTTGGTCCTCTAACGGGGCTGGATGCACAGACAGCATCTTCTACAATGCCAACTTAACGGGTTTATGGCCAATCCGAATCTACATCCAAGATGGAGAGGGACAATACTCATTCTACGTCTCCGTCAACAGCCACGCATACGCAATGAAAACAACAACTGCCGGACACTTCTACATTCCACACCTAGACATCAACATACTAAGAATTAAACTGCTATTTGATAATCCTCGCATAGAAGGAGACCAGACTGGTAACAGTTCGCTTTATCCAACCATAATCAACTGGCCTGACACCATAGTGGATGGACAGGATTATCAGTTTGTTAAGAGCCGACTGGGCGAGTATGAAGGCAGCGCAAGATGGGACTACATGGCAGACATTAACGCAGACGGGATAATTGATGCAGCGGATTGGCAAATCGTGAAAAGAAATCTTTTCCACAGTGGAAACTACACTGATGTCTTAACTGGAGTTACTGTCGTCTTCAACACAGGTTATACAACTGCCCCAGACACCAATGGATACATAATAATTCCTAACGACGTGTCAAACTTCACCGTTTACAAGAATGGCAACACCATAGGCGCAATGATAATCTTCTGGGAAACATAATCCCTTATTACCTATCCAAAGGAGATTTACGGGCTTAGGTTGAAATTGTTTTTCTGAGGCTTTCTGCTGCGACTTCTGGTGTCATGGTATTTATGTACACGCCTGTACTCTTCTCAAACCCAGCCCAAATCGCCAATTTAGGATAAACCTCCAAATGCCAATGATAAAAATCACTTGCATCCTTGTCTATAGCTAAGTGAAAACCATAATTGTAAGGCGGGTCATTCACCAACCGTTTCAACCCACTAAGACACGTTTTCAGCGTTTCAGCAAAGCTTTTCACCTCAACCTGCGACAAGTCAAGCAAACTAGCCTCATGCTTTTTGGGAATTATCCAAAACTCTAAAGGATGGACACTTGCGTAAGGAGCGAAAACTGCAAAATGCGAATTTTTGAGAATCAACCTCGGTCCACTCATCTCCTTTTTCAGAATATCACAGAAAACACACTTCTTGCTTCGTTTCCAGAATTTTCTGCTAGCATTAAGCTCTTCCTCCACAATCCTCGGAACAAACGGCGTCGCAATAATCTGACTATGAGCATGAGAAAGCGAAGCCCCAGCTTCCAACCCATGATTACGAAAAATAGAGACATACCGCACATACGGCTTTGCAGAAAGCCCACGCAGTCTGTCAATGTAGGCGTTAACAACATGCACTAACTGTGGAGTTCTTGCGTCTGCTGGATGTTCATCATGGTTTGGCGATTCAACCAAAACTTCGTGATGCCCAACAGCCAAAACCAAATCGTCACATTTCATGATTTTCCTTCTAGCAAACTTTTCCTTCGGCGGAGCAAAAGCAGGATAAAGATTTGGAATGCAACGAACTAGCCAATTCTTATGCCTAAAACTATCCTTATCCTTAACTTTTCTAATGCCCTTACCAGATTTGAGATAGACCAGAAGTGCGGGCGGCGTCATGTGCTCGTTGCCTGGACACATGGGACAAACGCCAGTTTTGGTTTTTTCTCTTTCTTTTTTTGCAAAGTCTGTGGGTCTGCGACCGCGCTCTGTTGCGATGACAACCCAGCGGTCAAGCAAATAATCCTTACGAACTTCGTTAAAGCCCATAGCTTTGAACATCCAACAAAACTAGATTAATCTCCACAGCATTTAGCATTTTCCAAATTAATCAAGTCAAAAAACGAATGAAGTGTCAATTATTAGAGTCTCCCTAAATTGGATATACAGAAAACCTAGAGGGGTCTATCCGTATTGACGTTTTTCAGCGCTAATAGCATGTTGAAAAAACCCAGGTGAGGATAACACGAGAATACTCTAAGGGACTAGAAAAGCGATGGGTCACTGAGGTTCGACATCTAGAATCCGCCGAATCCCCCAAACCCTACACTCGTACCCGCACCCCCCTGAGCGCTGAACGTCCAGA
>CAYZEP010000024.1:0-18439 GCA_964477645.1 uncultured Candidatus Bathyarchaeia archaeon
CTAAAGGATTTGCAAGCCAAGCTTCAACAAGACTTAAGTCCAGTTACTCCATCCTAACCCTAGCACATTTTAGGTGAAACTCGTGAAAGAGTTGGGCATACCAGAGTTAAATAGCGAAAAAATTGAAGAATTATGCTCAATTGTAGAAGAAACCGCCAGAAAATATATCCTATCAAAGGCTCCTTCCAAAAGAATAGAAAAACTGGACATAAGTGTCGAAGTTGAAGGCACTAAACCCGTTACATTGACAGTTGACGTGGACATTGCTCTATCACCATTGATGAAAGACTTTAAGGTGCAAAAAATTGTTGACGAAGCCGTGAAAGAAGCTTTCACATCAGCGGAAAAGTATTTGAGGGAACTAACGTGTCATTAACAGAAATAACCGAAATTTTAGACACGTTAAACGCCAAACTCGTTGTTTTATTATGTCATCATAATGCAGACCCAGATGCGATCTGTTCATCCTACGCCTTCGCGGATCTGTTAAAACGTTTACGGCAGAATCTTGAGGTTGAAATTGGAACAGCTCAAGGAATAAGCCGACTTTCAAAACATCTTCTCAAATACTTACCAATAGATGTGAAAACGCAGCCGAACTTGGAAAAAGCAGATGCAATAGTGCTGCTTGACACTAACACGATTCAACAATTGAATAATTTGGCTGAAAAAGTGAGAACTTCAAAGGCACCAATCATAGTCATTGACCATCATGCAACTCACCCAGAGACCGAACAAGTGGCAAAAATCTGCATAACCAACGAAGAAGCATCATCGACATGTGAGATTGTCTACGACTTCTTTAAACAAATGGGCATCAAACCAAGCGAAAGCGAGGCTAAAGCATTGTTTTTGGGCATAGCCTTCGACACACGCCATTTCATCCTAGCCAACTCATCCACATTAAAAACTGTTGCAGAACTCATCGATGTTGGAGTAAACGCGCAGGAAACATTATCTCTGCTTTCGCTACCCATGGACTTTTCTGAACGAGTCGCAAGGTTAAAGGCTTGCAGAAGAGCCAAACTTTTAAAAATTGGAGAGTGGATAATCGCACTTTCCCATGTTAGCGCCTACCAAGCTTCAGCGGCACGAGCTATGATAGAGCTAGGCGCCCATGTTACTGTCGTAGCAGGACAAAAAAATGAAAGTATAGAGATTAGCCTACGCTGCACGCGGGAATTTCACGAGAAAACTGGCATACATCTAGGTAAAAACATCGCCAAGCCTTTGGGTGAACATCTTCACGGCATGGGTGGAGGACACGCTACAGCCGCTGGAGTAAACGGTTTAGGCGACATTGAAACTGGGCTTAAACGTTGCTTACGGATTTTAAAGGAAAATCTAGTTAACCATAATTAAGTAGCTACTCTTAAATGAATGCAATAACTCGCTTAAATTTAGGTAGGCATCATAAGCATGGCTGTAATTGAAACAAAAAACCTTACTTACACATATCCAGGTGGAGCAAAACCGTCTATTACGGATGTTTCCATAAAAATAGAGAAAGGCGAATTCACGCTTATAACAGGCCCAAGCGGATGCGGAAAGACAACTCTCTGCCGATGCTTTAACGGGTTAATTCCCCATTTCTATCAGGGTGAACTGAAAGGCGAAATAATAGTCACGGAACTTAATGTTGCTGAACATCCAATTTATGAACTGGCTAAACATGTAGGGCTTGTTTTTCAAAACCCTGAAAACCAGCTTTTTGCTCTCTCTGTTGAGAAGGATGTAGCCTTCGGACTTGAGAACCTCGGTGTTCAAAGAGAAGAAATGCGTAAAAGAGTCGATTGGGCGCTGAACCTTACGGGCATATATGACTTAAGAGAAAGGGCACCTCATGAACTTTCAGGTGGACAGCAACAGCGGGTCGCAATAGCCTCTGTTTTAGCCATGCAACCAGAAGTAATGATTTTAGATGAGCCAACCTCCTTCCTTGACCCACTAAGCGCGAAGAAAATATTCGAAGTCATTCATGAACTTAACAGAAAACTCGGAATAACCGTTGTGCTTGTTGAGCACAGGCTGGATTTAACAGCCAAATACGCTGACCACATCATTATAATGGATGAAGGAAAAATTGTTTTAGATGGTGAAACCCGTGAAATCCTCCGCTCCGAAGAAGCTCGCTTAATTGGAGTTGGAATTCCCAAGGCAACACGCCTTTATCAGATACTTAGAAAAGACGGAATAAAACTCGACAACACAATTCCATTGTCCTCAGATGAAATGGCAACCTTGCTAAGGGAGGCTCTTAAAGCCTAATGATCGATGTTGGAGATATCTATTTCACATATCCAAACGGTGTAGAAGCATTAAAGGGCGTATCATTAACCATCAGAAACGGCGAATTTGTAGCTATAATGGGACAAAACGGCGCTGGAAAGACAACTTTGGTCAAACATTTTAACGGATTGCTCAAGCCAACTAAAGGAACAGTGCTTATTGACGGAGTTGAAACAACAAAAGTAAGCGTGGCAACACTAGCAAGAAACGTGGGCTTTGTCTTTCAAAACCCAGACCATCAGCTTTTCAGCGAAACAGTGGAAGACGAAATAACCTTCGCACTGAAAAATTTCGGGTTTAAGGAAAAAATTACAAAAAGGCGAGTGACATGGGCTCTAAATCTCTTGGGCTTGACACAATACAGAAAAACCTCACCATTCATGCTCAGCGGCGGAGAAAGAAAACGCGTAGCCCTCGCTTCGGTTCTAGCATGGAACCCAAAAATACTGATACTAGACGAACCAACAATAGGACAAGATTACCAGCAAAAAGAGAAACTCAGACAATTCATTCTACAGATGAAAACCCAGAGAAAAACAACAATAATTGTTACACACGACGTGGAATTTGTAGCTGAATGCAACCCAAGAGTTCTGTTAATGCAGAACGGAAAAATCGTTGCAGATGGCGAAGCAAAAAAAATTCTCACCAGCCCAGAAGTTTTAACACAAGCGTCTATTGTTCCACCACAAGTAGCCCAAATTTTCCTACAGCTACCTGAATCAGAACTTTCCAAAAATGTTATCGACATCTACGAGGCGCACAAAATATTGCTTAACACTTTGGGGAAAAAAGCTAAATGAGTGTTTTTGATGGGCTTAGGTTTCGCAGAGTTTACTCTCCTATTCATAATTTAGACCCAAGAATAAAGTTTGTTTATGTCTGTGCAATTTTTGTCGTTGCAATAATTTTTTGGGAGCTTTTACCTCTAATAATACTTTTTCTTATGCAGATTCCGTTTGTTCTTTTGGCTGGTGTTAAACGACAGTGGCTTCGCTCATTGCGAGGCGCAGCCTTCTTAGCCACAATAATTTTTCTAACAAACTTCGTTGTCGCATTCATTGGAGCTGGCTACATAGTTACAGCAAAGAACCTAGAAAGCGCCGTTGCCATGACCATGCGTTTCATAGTGCTTGTTGAATCCTTCTCCATTTTCTTCTTAACAACTTCACCGGACCATTTAGGCTTAGCCCTAGAACAGACGCATATACCCTATGAGTTCTGTTTCGCATTCACAACAGCTGTGCGTTTTGTTCCAGTATTAGCTGAGGAAGCCCAGACAATCATGGATGCCCAAAAGGCTAGAGGTTTAGAGCTTGAACGTGGAAACTTTCTGAAAAGGATTAGAAACTACATTCCAATTCTCATACCCTTAATTGTAAGCGCAATTCGCCGAAGTCTTGAGTTGGCTGAAGCCATGGAGTCCCGCGCATGGGGAGCAACCAAAAACCGCACAAACCTGTACGTGCTCAAAATGCATCGAGGCGACCTCATTCTAATAGCCATAACTGTAGGAATTTTGGCAACCGCAATTTATGTTCGCCTATTCTTTGGAATCCCATCTTTAAATCAGCTTTTAGGAAACCCACTTTAAACCACAAGACTTTTAATACAGGCATCAGTGTAATGGGTTTTTCTGGGGATGAAAAGTTGGAATGGTTGAAGGCAGCGGCAGAGGAGATCATTGCTGGCATCAAAAATTCGATTGAAGAGCTTAACATGAAGGAAGTTGAGCGACTTATCGAACTCTTGCTTGAAGCGAAAGACAAAAAGATTTTCATCGTAGGCATGGGAAGAAGCGGATTCGTTGCTAGAGCCTTTGCTCTACGCCTAATGAACTTAGGTTTCAACGTTTATTTCTTAGGCGAAACCATCACGCCAGCAGCAGAAAAGGGAGACTTGCTAATCGCCATTTCAGGCACAGGCGCCACAAAAATAGTTTTAACCGCAAGCACAGCCGCCAAAGAAATCGGCGCGACTGTTATTGCCATCACATCCTTCCCAGAATCTCAATTAGGCCAGGCGGCTGATCACATCATAACAATCAAGGGACGGACAAAGATGGGTTGGCCCAGAGAAGAAGATTACTTAGCTAGGCAGATTATCGGTGAGCGTGAACCCCTAACCCCCCTGGGAAGCGTTTTTGAGAATAATTGCATGGTTTTTCTTGATAGTCTAGTTGTGGAATTGATGCACCGGTTAGGGCGAACTGAAGAGGATTTAAAGCGTAGACACGCAACAATAGAATAAAAAAGAATTCGGAGCGTGCAAGACATCCGCGCTAAATGGAAAAAAAAGCGAATGCGTAAACAGAAGAAGAAACGGCAGAAAAGACGCGCAAGATACAAGTGAGCCTAGTGTTTTACGGTTTTCCTCGCATATTCCTCTCTGAGCTTCTCCGCTAGCTTGCTATCTTCTAGGATTAATGCTCCACGGTATCCACAATTTTTGCAATCCCAAATGGACCATAACTGCGGTAAACCCGAAGCCCAAGAAACGTCAGATGAACCGCATTTTGGACAAAACTTTTGGGTTCGTTCTCTAGTCTTGTGTTTAGATCTAGTTTTTTCTGCTCCATCATGTGCATGCGAAGGTTTTGATTTCTCTGTTATAGGTTTCCTGAGCAGTTTCTTCTTAGGAAGTTTAGGTTTTCGAACGCGCTCAGCATCCTTTGCTTGCATTTCTCTGCTCAAAACGAAGCCCAGATTATATGATGATGTGTTGTTTCAGTTAAAGTTGACGGTGTTAAGCATAGTAAAGATTAAGCATGCATATAACTTATTAAGACTCACGACACTATATTTCATGAAAATCCACCTTACACCCTAAGCGAAGGAGGACAACACCAACGGTTAAGAAAACAATGCCAACAGCTTCCAAAGCCCTAGAAGAGACAGAACTAGGCGTAATAATAAAAGAGGAAGGCAAAAAACCAACAGTTTTCAGGGAAGTCTATTCGATACAAGAGCCGTATATCTATGCAGCAATAGTCAAAGACCCGGAAACACAAAAAACACATTATGAAGTTATAGAACCCACACTTCAAATAGAAGAAGAGAAACGACTTCAAGAAATAAGAACCTTCTTAATGGAAGAGGTGGATGTAAGCCTAAAAGAAATAGAGACCAAAGAAAAAGCAGAAAACTATCTAAAAGAGAAAACAAGGGAAATAATCAAGAAATACCGCGTAGAAATTCCGTCAGAGGCAGTTGACAAACTCGTATATTTCATAATAAGGGATTTTATAGGCTACGGAAAAATAGACTCTTTAATGAAGGATCATTTAATCGAAGATATATCAGCAGATGGTGTAAACATACCAATCTATGTTTGGCACAGAATGTACGAATCGTTACCTACAAACATAATATTTAAGGATGAAGCAGAGTTAAATTCCTTCATAATCCGTCTGGCGTATTTATCTGGAAAAAACATTTCCATAGCATCCCCAATTTTAGACTCATCCCTTCCCGACGGCAGCCGCATACAACTAACTTATGGAAACGAGGTTACGAGAAGAGGCTCAACATTCACTATCCGACGTTTTAGAGTTGATCCGCTAACTATCTCAGACATGATTGCCTTTAAGACCATTTCCTCAGAAATGGCTGCATACTTATGGTATATCATAGAGAACAGAGCATCAGTGGTAGTGGCTGGCGGTGTAGCCTCAGGAAAAACAACCATGCTGAACTGTCTCTCAATGTTCATAAAACCTGAAATGAAAATAGTGAGTGTAGAAGACACCCAAGAGCTCAACCTTCCACATGAAAACTGGATACCGTCAGTTGTAAGATTAGGCTTTGGTCAAGAAGATAAAAGGAGCGGTGCAATAACCCTATTTGACCTGTTGAAAGCGGCTGTCAGACAGAGACCCGACTACATTATTGTGGGTGAGGTTCGTGGAGAAGAAGCCTATACGCTGTTTCAAGCCATGGCAACCGGCCACTTAGGAATGAGTACAATACATGCAGAATCAGTTGAAGCTGTAATAAACCGACTGGAATCCGAACCAATGAACATTCCGAAACCGCTCATTGCGATGACAGACGTCATAATGATTATGACAAGAACAGAAATTGAGGGGAAACCAGCAAGAAGAACAAGTACGACAACAGAGGTTGTAGAATTTGACCAAAAGAAAAGGAATATCCTAACCGAAGAGATTTTCCGCTGGAACCAAAGAGAAGACAAGTTTGCCTCTTCTGGACATAGCACCATTCTGGAAAGACACATGAAGAAATTAGACATCGATGAAGAAGATATTAGACGCGAATTGCACCGTAGGAAGATTGTTCTAGAATGGATGGTGCGCAAAGGCATTCGACGCCACATTGATGTCGCAAACGTGATTCGAGAATACTACGCTAATCCAAACCGTGTTTTCCAAAAGGCCAGAGTAGGATTGAAATGAAACGCAATAAAGCCTTAGAAAAAATTAAAGCTATTCATGACCGTTTTAAGGCGATGCTTAAGTTATCTTCTAAAAAACTTCCAAAAGACGAGTCGAGGACGCCTCATGAAAAGTTTAAATTTGAGTTTGGAAGGCCATATTCAATAGCTTATCAGCTTATTGGTAAAAAAACTGGACGAATTTTGCCTCTTTTCGAAGATTTAGACCAGGTCTTACAGAAGTCTGGGTTAAAGGTTAATTTCAAGGCTTATCTCAGTTTGGCAGTTTTTGCCACAATCCTAGCCACATTCACCATACTAGTCCTAATTCCATTTTTGCTAATTTTCGCTTTCAACGTAGCGCTTTTACCTGCGGTTCTATTTGGTGTTGGCGGGGGTTTGTTCACATTGGCATTTTCAATTATTGGATTTTACGTTTACCCAATTTACCGTGCAGATAAGCTCAGAAGGGAGTTGGAAGATGAATTGCCATTCACAATGGGTTATATGGCAATTCTTACAAGTGCTGGTGTTTCTCCAGAAAAGATTTTTTATTCACTCTCAAATCTCAGCGCGCCACTAGCTGTTTCCCACGAGGCCAAAAACGTCGTTAGAGACGTAAATCTCTTCGGTTTGGACATTATTTCCGCTTTGGAGAAAGCATCAAAAGTAACTCCTTCGGAAAGATTCCGAGAAATGCTGGAAGGATTCATTTCAACCATACACTCAGGCGGCAACTTGGGTGCCTATCTTCGCGAAAAATCTAGGCAATACATGAAACTGAAAAGGATAAGCCTTAAAAAATTTTCGGACAACTTGTCAATGTTATCAGAGTTTTACGTAGCATTGCTTTTGACAGGTCCTTTGCTTCTCGTGATAATGCTTACGATCATGGCGATGCTTGGAGGAGGCAGTTTGGGTATACTAAGCCCAGATCTTCTACTCAGCTTGCTTACCTATCTAGGGATACCGCTTGGCGCCATAATCTTCCTGATAATTTTAGACGCTGCATCACCTAAATGGTAATGGAAATGCCGAAAATAGAAATGCGTGCGAAAAAAATCGTGTGGGTTGCCTCAGTTTCGCTAGCTATAGCCATAATTCTATTTGCATGCTTTATGTTTCAGGGAACAGCAATATTTGACGAGTTCATTTTCTTTGCGGTAATAACAGCTGTTTTTCCACCCGCAGTCTTGAACTACATGGATTATAAATGGAGAAAAGCCATAGACGAGCACCTACCAGACCTTTTCAGAAGCATTGTTCAAGCCCAAGAGACGGGAATGACCCTTCCTCAAGCTTTGGAGGAAGCCTCAAAGAGAGACTATGGTCCGCTTACTGCAGAGTTGAAAAAAATGACCGCCCAGATTTCTTGGGGAATGAGTTTTGAAGAGGCACTTTTAGCTTTAGGAAGGCGCGTTAACACAGTGCTGATGCAAAGAACCGTCCCCATAATAATTGAGGCAAGCCGTTCAGGAGGACACGTAGAAAGAGTTTTTGACCCCATGGGCAAGTTTATACAAACAACACTTTTACTTGAGAAGGAACGCCGAACCCAAACGAGACCGTATATTGCAATAATCTACGTAGCCTTTTTCGTGTTCCTATTCACAATTATACTGCTGTTCAGATCGTTCTTCGTAAGCATAGAAAGCTTGCCAATACTTGGGGCTGCCGTAATGGCACCTCAAGAAATACAGCAAATGTTTTTTCACATGACAGCCATCCAAGCATTCTTTGGTGGACTTATCGCAGGAAAAATGGGAGAAGGAACAACAAATGCTGGGCTTAAGCATAGTCTTACAATGATGCTTTGCGGTTACATTGCCCTAAAACTTTTCTTATGAGGTAGAAAAAATGGCGATTAAACTTAGAAGATTTTTATGGAATAAGCTTGCTATAACTCCGGTTCTAAGCAACCTTTTGCTCATGGTTGTGGCTGTAGCTGCTATGGCGATTGCCACGACAGCGACACATGTCATAACGACTAATCTGCGGGAAAACATGAGTGAACGTATTATAGTTGAGGATTTATGGTTTAACAATTCAACCAGTAACATAGATGTCTATCTTCGCAATATTGGAAAAGTTGCTATTCATATTTCCGGCGTCTACGTCAACCACACTTCTCAGCCGTTTAATTCGCCTTTCAATTTGGAAATAGGCGCACACAGCTGGCTTAATATTTCGTATGGTTGGGTTTCGGGTGACCTATACTACGTGGATATCGTCACAAATAGGGGGACTCATGTTGGAGACTATTATACGGCGCCTTAAGCGTGACAAGCGTGGCTTAAGCAATGTAATAGTTGTTATGTTAAGCCTAGTTCTGATAGTGATTATAGTTGGTAATGTAGTGCTTTGGAGTTACCAAATGAACCAGGTTGACTGGGAAAAAATGCAAGAAAACATTGATATACTAGACGTTAAGCCCATAAGAGAAAATTGGTCGTATAACCCTTCTGACTATGCCCTCAAAGGATCAACGAGCTGGTTGTCTGGAGACATTTCAAACCTGACGGCAGATGATAATGTATATGTGATTTTCAGAAGCTTTTACTCGGGAACAGATACAACTGATTTTGTAGACAATAACATATCAGACATAGATTCTTACGCAGATAAGGGAACACATAGTAATTTTCCAGCCCAACAAGCTGGACCAGATAGCACCGTTGATGTCTTAACCGAACAGAACACCAATGGAAATCCCTTTCAACAAGTAACCGTTTCGTCTGAACAGTCAACAGCAAGCACAGCTTGGACTGACGCGCCTGGTACTAGCATAAGCTTCAAGCCCAGTTCTCCAACTGAAGAATGGCTGATATTTGTTACTGCGGATATAAGGAGCAGCTCAACTTCGGAAGACCGGGCGAGGTTCAGATATAACATTAATGGACAAACTAGAGGAGAGACAGGTGTCCAGCAAGGGACTACAGGCACCAATCCCATTGATCCCTACAATGTCTATTTTCATTTCAGCAGAATCACTGGGGTCGTATCTCAGCAAACTGTAAAATTCCAGTTCCAAGCCTCTTCAGGAGCAACAGCATATGCAAGGAACATTCACATTCTCTGCATTAGATTAGATCCAGCTAGCCTTCAATACGCAGAAGCGAATGGAGACATCCCTATAACAGGATCACAAACCTTAGCCACTCTTCAGTTCACCCCATCTTCCCCCGGCGACTACATAATAGCCTATTGTACCCTGGTATCCGAGTTGCCGATAGACCCAGGAGGAGCAGAGACATGGTTAGATTATGACTCTGGAACAGGCTCGTATCCTGATGCGTGGTCAACGCCTAACACAAGAAGGATTCATACAGACAGAGATCAGTTCGAGCCTCATGGCTTATTTACTAAACTCAACTTGAATGCTGCTCAACATACGTTTAGGGTGCAAGCACAGTTGAGAACGGCTGGAGAAACCAGCACCGCGAGGGACGTAAGGATAGCAGCCTTTAGAGTGGATGCCTTTGACCTTCTTGAGTTTGATGAGGACACCACCGTAAGCAGTACCACTGGAGCTAATACTGTTAGAAGCATCGTGAATACCTTGAATCCTGGGGAAGAGAGAAACTATCTGATTCTGGCAGGTATCCACACCATTTCAAGTGGAACAACTAGTCGAGAAGCTGGCGGAATTGAAATCGATGACGTTTTCGTCCAAAGGAAAGGTGACCGAAGGCTCGACTATGCAGAGATAGCCAGGATAGCAGCCCATTACGCTTACGTCAAGACCAGCTCCGCAAGTTTCAAAGTTGAAACAGTCTACGGTAGAGGGGGAACTGGATCTGACACAATCTATAGCAAACAATCCGTAATTTATGTTCTTAAAATCCCAAAAAATTATGAGCTTGATTTGGAAGTGCAATGGACCGACGCCAGATACGATCTGCCCTACGCTGAACTATGCATATTCGGAGGAATTATGGGGTCAGAGGACATACGAATAGATGTGTGGGACGGTTCTGCATGGCAGAATCTTTTCGCCGATCTAACAAGCGGATGGAACAATGTTTCAGTTTCTTCCTATTTGAATTCTCCGATTTTCACAATCAGGTTTAAAGGCGGCACAGAAACAAACGACATTGTTCAAGACAGTTGGGATATCGATGCAACATTGTTACACGTTTGGTCCGATGAATACACGTCCGAGGTAGAATTTACAGGTTCAAGTAACACAGAAGATTGGACCCAACTGAACTGGACAATTAACACAGCGTGGACAACTGGTGCAGTTAACGTCACGCTTCAAATTTATAATTACACGTTAGATGGCTATCCGACAAGCGGAAACGGCTACATAGCATATACCTCGGACGCCACGCCAAACACTGATGAAAATAAAAGTCAGACAATAAATGTTAACCCGACCGATTTTAGAAATGCCACAGGCTACTGGAAGATTAAGGTTACGGGAACAAAAGCGGGAAGTACACAGTTTGATTTTAAAGCTGACTGGATCGAACTTAAAGCAGTGAAAAATGGTGGAACACTCTTCACCTTCAAAAATGAGGGCTCCCTGACTTCGCATCTAGTTGCCATATGGGTAAACAACTCAACACATCATCAAAGATATGAGATAAATGTATTTGTCGATTCTGGAGAAACCATATCATACACTTGCAGCAACATAACCTTACCAAACGAACCATACAGAGTTAAAGTAGTTAGTGAGAGAGGAAATATAGCTGTTTTTGCAAGCGATTAAATTATACATTTGCTTCATTTGCTATTGCTTGCACTATTTCTTAAGCAGCTTATCTTTCAAGGCTTTTATTGCCTCTTTTTGGTTTTTCGCCTCTATTATTTGAATATTATATAATTCCGCCATTTTCTTTCCGTTTTCACTCATTTTCGGAATCGCAATTAGATAGGCGTTATCTGGCGAAACATCGAATATTTTAGCGAACAGGGCAATTACTGGTTGTTCAGAAACGGTATCTTCTGTAGATGATGCTAGATCAATAACTGTTACTTTTTGCGCCGCTTCGTCCTCATAGGCTACAATGTCGAACATGTGATTTGCTCCAGATTTACCTTTAAGAAAAGCTGGACTTTCAACCTGAAATCCCTCTTCTGCAAGGAATTCCCGTATCGGAGTTACCAAAACCCAACCCAGAGCCACTTCTTCTTTCGCTTCTGCTTTTAGACTATAAGAATAAACATCCCGAATTATGGCATCTTCAAAAGTGAAGTTTTCGTGGCAGTTCCTACAGAAATGTCCAGAGACAGGAATGTCAAAGCTTTTGTCGCATTCGTTGCATGAGCACCATATTCCAGCTCTTCTATAATCGACATCAATTTTTTTCAATTCCTCATTACACTTTGGACAGATAGACTTGCCTCCTTTACGAAAGTTCTCCTCCACATCCATATATCCACATTTAACATGCTCAATTAAAGAGCTCTTTTGGATGTCAAAGGATTTGCAATATGGACAACAATAACGAATAGAAATGCTTGTGGAGCCGCATTTTGGACAATAAATAACCTTGTCGTAAAGTTTCCTCTCCAGCACTCCAGCCTCATAAAGCTTATTCAAGAAGACTTCCACTTTGGAGGTGTTGCCAACAATCTCTTCAACTATTGGATAGCGATAACCAAGCTCAGGGTCGTAAACGGGTTCAAGTTCGCTAATCTCACCGTTTAGAAATTTACTTAAAACAACTTGTGTATCGCGGTCTTTGTAAAGTTCTACGCGCTCTATTTTGTCCTTTTTCAGCATTTCTTTCCCAGACTAATTTCTCCTAACGTAACCAACTTCTATACTCTTTTTAATTATAAATTTAACCGTCTTTATAGTTGTTGAATTTATTGCTTTAATGATTTCTGTGTTAAACTGTTTAAATGTTTCGAGAAAAGTTTTTAAAATTCCGCTGAACGGTTGATTTATATAGAGTGAACTAAAGTGAGTTCGCAATCGAAGCATCTGGTGAAATGTCCCAAATGCGGCTTCGCGTTCGACATAATATATGGCAGGGCATTCGCTTGTTCTGGTTGTCCATCTTCTGTGCAATGCAAAATGGCTAAATGTCCGAAGTGCGAACACGAGTTTCCATTGTCGTAGTACTAAGAACAAGCTCTATTAACCCCCTAAATTTTTGGTTTAATCTCAAATTCGCACATCTCATCACCAGCAGCCGCACATTTCAATTCAACGGCTTCCACAGGTTTGCCAATAACCTCGCTTAAAAAGCCCGCAACAATGCCACGTGTCCAGTGGCAAACTTTCTCGTTCCTGCCAGATTTTAAGAGAGCTTCGAAGCAGCTTCGCATTTTAACCTTGCCAACAAGTCTTTTCTTATTTACAGTGAAAACCTCTACTTGCCCCCAACCTAGAGCTTTGGCGGCTTGAATTAATGCTAATGTTAGAGTATCTCCTTTCAACCCGTACCTTTTCGATAGAAGTGCAGCTATGAAAGCTCCACTTTTCTTCCCTGCATTGTAAAAGACAGCGGCGAAACCAGACGGAGTCAATATTTTTTCAATTTCTTCAAATAAGCTGCCGAAGAGCTCAACTGGAAAAATCATCGCTACTGAGTTGCCATGTATTATCGGAAAATGAATCACATCGTATGCTAAAGGTTCGGGCTTGACTATTTTAATATCTTCAACAACATCCAGCTTATGGAGATTCTTTTCCAGTTGCTTTATATTCATAGTTGACTTTGAAACGTCGATAAAAGATGTCCAGTAACCAAGCGGGTTTGGGCCCTCACCTGCGAAGAGTGCTGATGTGCGAATGTCTATTTTTGCTTCTGAAAATATTTTTGCAGCGATGGCGATAGCTCCACAAACGTCCTTCAAAGCTATGCATATTTCATAGATTTTCTCGCCGGGCTTAGTTTCAACGAGCGTAAAAGATCTTTTAGGAACAGACTTTTCCATGGCGTTACGCATCCATACCAATTTAAACAACGTATTGGCAGCCAAAATAAAGAGTTTAGGAATTATCAATTAAGAGCTTAAGTAAATATAGGCTGTGGAGTGGTTAGGAATGGATGTTTTGGAGGGTTTTTCTTATTTTGGGTATGGTGGCTGTTATGGTTATTGCTATGCCGATTATGATGATTATTGTGGAATCTAGGAGTAGATCTTGGCTTATGGCTTCTTTTTCAACTAGGCCTATGTAGCCTTCGGTTTGTGTGGGGACGTGGCTTTCGATCATGATAGCGTATGCTCCTCTGCGGTTTATTGTTAGGTCGATGAGTGTTGAGCCGTTGATTGTTTGTTCTAGTATGGGTGTTTTTGTGCCTTCTGTTAGTTTTTTTATGCCTTCGTAGTTGAAGATGTAGAGGGTGCCTTCAAAGGTTTTTGGGACGTTGATTCTGATTTCGTATGGGCGGTTACGGAGAGGGACAAAAAGCTCTATGTATGTTCCGTTGGGAGGGATTGTTAAGCCTCCGTACGAGGTTCCTCCCGTTAGGCTTGTTGTGATGTTCGCGAGGAAAATTGTGAGGCCAATGACTATGATGCAGGTACCTATTCTGAGTAGGAATCTTGCTTTGTTCAAGTAACCTCTAGCCTCCTTGAAAAGTAAACGTACGATATGATTATTAGGATGATAGAGGCGAGTGGGATGGTTAAGAAGTTGGGAAGTTCGGAAAGTTTTGGTCCTATGCGAGAAAAGAGGAATTCAACCTGTCCGTAGAAGGATTCTGGTGGTACAAAGTTCAGATTTGTCGCGTCGCTTAGCAGTTGTATGATGTAAACTGTGGCAAAAGAGCCAACCAGTGATGTTGAGGCTTTCTTGCTAAAGATGGAGAAGGAAACTGTGAGGCTCACGATGAAGAAGGATTCTGATGCAGCGATAAAGAGCATTCTTAGTGTTAGATGTGGATAAATGATCAGATAGAGAGCATTTTCAGGAATGTAGAGGAAGGCGAAGAAAAGGATACTACATGATAATGTTGCGAAAATTATGAGAAAGCATGATAGAAATTTGGATAGGAAGATGGCTCTTCTACTGGTTGGATGGGAGAGATGTACTTTCAGCAGGCCATTTTCAATTTCATAGGCGAATGCTACTGTGGCGAAAATGGATGCTAGGATTGCCATTGGAAGATAAGCTGAGACCGAATATAAGGCCCCGAGGTAACTTGAATCCTCAGCCAGATGATATGTTATTCTTTGCCAAGACACGTTTTCCAGACTAAAGCCGCCACCACCCCCATGCGGTGTAAAAACCATGTAAGTGAAGAGGGCTAACAAGATTTCTGGGAAGGGAAATCGAAACAGATTCTTCAATTCCCATGCTAAGCTGATCGCGAACTTGTTCTTGGTCATGTTAGCTTCCTCCTCATTGCTTCGATAAAGATGTCTTCGAGGTTTGCTGAAAGAGGCGTTAATTCTTTCAGGACAATGATGCCTTGTTTGACAAAGCGGTTCACTTCATTTATGAACTCAGTCGGGTCTTCAACTTCTGCAAGTATGAAATCTTCTTTTACGTCAACGTTTGTCACAATTTTTTTGCTCATATTTTTGACGAATTTCTCTGGGTTGTCTACTTTTACGATGTATTTTGAAATTGCGTATTTGGAGATAAGTTCGGAGAGTGAGCCGTATGTGAGAACTAATCCTTGGTTGAGGATAACTACGTTGTCACATACCTTTTCCAGTTCCGACAGGATATGTGTTGAAATTAGGAAGTTTATGTTCTCTTCATCTCTAAGCCTTTTGACTTTGGTTAAGACATCATATCTTCCTAATGGGTCTAAATTAGCGGTGGGTTCGTCGAGGATTACTAGTTCAGGTTTTCCAATTAGGGCGTCGGCTAAGCCAAGTCTCTGAACCATTCCAGCTGAGAAAGTGCCAATTTTTCTGTCAATAAAGCCTGTGAGACCGCATATTTCGGATACTTCTTCAATTTTTTCTGTGATGTTTGAAAGGCTCTTTAGTTCAGCGACGTGTTCGAGGTATTGTCTGGCAGTTACCCATGATGGGAATCGTGGTTTTTCGTGGAGCACTCCGATTCTTTCTAGAATTTTGCTTCGTTCTTTACGTGTGTCTAGCCCAAAGATTCTTGCCTCTCCTTGGTTGGCGGTGATTATGCCTAGAAGGATTTTTATGAGTGTTGATTTTCCTGCTCCGTTTGGGCCGATTAGTCCTGTCACGCCTTTTTCAATTTTGAAGCTGGCTTTTTGTAAGGCTTCTATTTTGCCATAGCGTTTGGTTAGTTTGTCAACGCTTATTAGGCTCAAGGGTTTCACATTGATGTTATGATTAGTGTGTTTGAGCATTTAACTTTGACGTGTTCCCTCTGCAAGAAAAAAAAGTTGTACATACCTATGAGCCTAATAATGAAACGTATCGACAAACTTATATTTTCACTTCTTAATAATGTAATGTGTACCTCCCAGTAGGGGAGATATGCAAATGAAGAAAATATTCCTCATTGCGACAGTTTTCGCTTTGGTTTCTATTGCTTCACTGTGCATGAACTCAGTATACGCGTCTATACCCGTTGAGGAAGAGGAAAGGGATCCTGTAACTGGCTATGATCCGCCGCCTGGTGAGTCTTGGTCTTGGGTGTGGCAATACGGTGAGTACACTCCCCAAACCCAAACATACCACAACATTCAAAACGATCACAAATATAACTACATGCACGATACCGGAGACTACTGGGACTTTTGGGATGAGTCGAAAAATCAATATGGTCCTTGGATCTATCAAGAAGTCTGGCATTTCCATGATGGCACATGGAATCCGGATACTTGTGCGGACATATACTGGTGAGAACATTGATAAACTTTAAGACAATACTCTCCCCTTTTTTCTTTATTCTACTCCTCATGGCATTGCTTTTTAATGTTCAATCTGTCAAGCCTGCCATGACTAGCTTTTCATGGCTTAAGCCCGGCGTATACGCTGTCTATTCATTTCCGGACGTTGGCGATTCGCTTCCGTCAATGCTGGACTTTGACGATCTCGGACAGGCTTACCCAATCCGCGGAAACTACTCTTGGCTGTGCCTAGAAAAGAATGACACTCACACGGTTTTGAGCGTTGAAGTGAACATCGAGGTTTTTCATAAGCCGGAATTGACGAACCCTGGAGCCGTAACATATGAGGGAATTGAATTTCTGGAAAGGGCGGAAAACGGCGACCTTTCGTTCATTAAGCGTGTTCCCATGGATCAGGTTGTTGGAAGGGTAGAATTGCGCGATTTTCCGGAAGATGGATGGTATGCAGTGCGCATTCCGTCTCCGATTATCATCAGCCAAAATTTCACGGTTGTTGTTGACTTAGATACTATGATGATGATTAACGAGAACGGACAGCCTTGGGGCAAATGGATTTTGTGGATTGATCCATTGAAGTATCCGCTGGAGGGAAGAACTGAAGAACCGTTCGTCATGAACTGGCTGAACACCACCATAAACCTAAACGTCACATATCAAACCTCACTCCGCATAGAAACCGCGCTGGGAGAGACTAAAAGATACTTTGCAGCATCATGCTATCCGCCGATTGAAAACGATTTTCTATTAAACCTACGTTCCAACAAACTTGTAATTATTTCCTATATTTATGAGTCTAGAACAGGCATCTTCCTCAAACCCACAACATCTACTTATCTTGACGACGTTCTAACCCAAAAACTTGGCATAGCCAAAACACTGTTCTTTCCAATTAAGAAAAATGAACAATGGACAACTCTCTTCTACCTTAACGAAACCAACATCACAATCGAAGAATCAGCAGGCGGATTTGACTTGACTCCCTACATAGTCTACCTAGCCATACCCGCCATAGCAGCAACAGCCACAGCAGCATACATCATAAAAAAGAAAACTCATAAAAAGAAAAACGAAGCCCACCCTAGAACTGAGTAATATCATCCTCAATCATTTATGAAAATCTCACGCAATCATTCAGAAGAGCATATCCACAGTCACATTTTTTAATAAGAAAACTCATATTGCAAGTGCAACCTAAACACAAAAGAAGGGGTCAAATGTCAACTCAAAGCCATCAAAAACGTCTAATTATCCGCTGGACAACGTTAAAAGGATTAGCGGCAATAATCCTGTTCCTAATAGTCGCAGTCTTAGCGGAATATCTTATTGTTCTTTATGCCATAAACTTAGGTGTTAAAGACGAAACACAGTTGCAATGGAGTTTTAAATTTCCAGGAACCGAGTGGGCTTTTACAATAGTTATTAGTCCCCTATTCCATCTAGTTCCAGCAGCAGTCATAATTTCACTTGTGTTTAGTTGGACATACCTAACAAAGTATACCGCTGTAAAGCCAATTGAAACGCAGAAATGGAGAACTGGAACTGCTACTAAACATGAAGAAAGGCATAAGTTGAAGGCTTTAAGAAAATTTTTTGGAAAGATAAAGTCTGGACTATTGAAGGCTAAAGGCATATCGTATGTATGGCAAAAAATACATTTCGCAAGAGCCACAATAAAAAGCGCTTTAACCGTGCTGCTGATTTTCATTGCATTAATAATTCTAGTATCCCTATTAGCGTATCCTCAACTGATTTACCAAACCATAACAGACGCCTACAAAAACGACCCCTCACTGCTCAATTCTGTCAAGGGCACCGCACAGTTCTTCGCGCCCGTCGGCGGAATCTTATCCGCCATAAACAATGGATTGCTTGCTGCCGCACCAGGCATTAGAGACTTCGCTCTCGCCGTCGGATCAATTACCAAGCCTTTGGCTGATCTAGACAACGCTGGAAAATATTTGGCTTTTCAAAACAGTGCAGCTTGGATTTCTGCTCTAACGACC
>CAYZEP010000025.1:0-17524 GCA_964477645.1 uncultured Candidatus Bathyarchaeia archaeon
TTTTTACGCCGTAAAGCATGGCTGCCTTCATGTTTCATCACTCGTTAAAAACTATAACTTTCAAGCTTTCCTTACTTTCTGATGCTGTTTCAAAAGCTTTCGCGGCATCGGCAAGTCCAAAACGGTGAGTTATCAACTCTTTCACGTTTAGCTTGCCAGATTTTATGAGTTCCAAAGCAGTTCTTGTCTCCAAATGTGAGGTTGAATAAGATGGGATTATCTGAATCTCTGAGAAAAAGAGTTCTTTCGGGCTTATTTTCAAGTGTTCTTCAGGCTGGGTGGCAGCAAAGACGCAGAGTTTTCCACCCTTGCGACAAACGCTTAAGCCATCCTTATAGGCTTCTAAACTCGGCGCAGTAACAACAGCCAGATCCACGCCTCTTCCATCAGTTTCAGCTCTAACAACTTCTGCTAAATCTTCATTTTTCGGGTTAACTATACTATCAGCTCCAAACGTTTTGGCTACTTCTAAACGATAGTCGATTAAGTCACTTACAATCGTTTTTGCAGCGCCAAAGATTTTTGATAAGGCTGTGTGTATTATTCCAGTTGCTCCAGCACCGATTATCACTATGGAATCTCCTTTTTGAGTATTACATTTTTTGAGAGCTCGTAGACAGCAGCCGACAGGCTCTATTAAAGTAACTTCTTCGAAGGATAAGACATCTGGAATTTTTAACGTGTCTATTTGCAGGTTTGGAGCTGGAACTTTGAAGTATTCTGCGAATCCGCCTGGCTTGATGTTTGTGTTGTGAAATTGTTCGCACAAAGTATAATCGCCATGCAAACAGTAGTGGCATTTTAGACAAGCCACATGATGATGCACAAAGACTCTGTCGCCAACATCAAAGTCCTTAACTTTGGCTCCTTTCTTGGTGATTATTCCTGTTGGTTCATGGCCAAGAACAAGCGGAGCACGCTTTTTAAGATACCACCCCATCAAGTCTGAACCGCATACTCCACACGCTTTCATCTTCACCAGAACTTCGTCTTCGTCTATTTCTGGTGTGGGCATCTCCTCTATCCTTATGTCTTTTTGGCTGTAATACATGGCGACCTTCATTCTGGTTCAATCGTTTCTCTATGGCTAAACACTTAAGACTTTCCAAAATCGCACTTAGCTATGTATCTTCATCTTACTTATTTGGGAATAAAGCAATTATAAGCGAATCAATTAACTCGTTTTCATGAAACCAGAAAAAGCAGAGAAACGCGTTGGTTATACACTACTCGCTATCGGATTAGTTTTCATAATTATTCCAGCGCTACTGACATTTTCAATGTTTTTAAGTGGAACAAAAATTCCCCAGCTAATTCCAGTTCCAGCAGAAGAAACAAGCGAATCCATCAAATCCATGGTGATATTCAGCAATGCTTGCTTAATATTCTTTATTTTCATCATCATGGTGTGGGCTGGCTCCATAATTTCCAGTCGCGGTATAACGATGATAAAGGATGTGAAGTTGAAATTAGTCAGAAAAAGCCTCCACGAAGCCACGGAAGTTGCTGAAAAGATAGATACTGAAGAATCTTAGCCTAGCCTTCAAAATCCAGAGTTTTCTCAATTTTCTCTTTGACTTTTCGCAGAAATTCAGCAGCAGGAGCACCATCGACAATTCTGTGATCATATGAAAGGCTCAACCTCATCATAGGCTTAACTTCTACTTTTCCATTGGTTGCCACTGGTTTTTCCATTATGTTTCCCACGCCGAGTATGGCGGCTTCAGGCGGATTAATTATCGGCGTGAAAAATTCAACATCATACATGCCTAAGTTGGTGATTGTAAATGTTCCACCAGTCAATTCTTCCCTAGCTAGTTTTCCTTGTCTGGCTTTTTCTGTCAATTCCTTAATGGCTACATCTATTTCTTTTAGGGATTTTCTGTCAGCATTGTGTATGATTGGGACAACTAAGCCATGTTCAGTTGCTACAGCCACACCCACATTTACGTCTTCAAAAATTTTGATTTGATTTCCTTCTAGCGTTGAATTTATTATGGAGTGTTCTTTTAGAGCCTTTGCAACTGCCCCCACAAGAATAGCTGTATAAGATACCTGAAGTTTCGCATGCATCTCCGCAGCTTTGGAAACGTTAACTTCCATCATTATCGTGCTGTGTGGCGCGGTTTTAAAGCTCATGGACACTCGCTCTGCAGAGGTCTTTCTGAAGCCACTTAAAGGAATAACTTCCTTGACCTTCCGCAAGACCTCGCTGGTCTCTTCGACAAACCGTTTAACATCCTCCTCTACTATCCTTCCTTCAGGTCCACTGCCTTTAACAAGAGACAACTCTATTCCATGTTCTCTTGCCAAACGCTTCGCGGCAGGTGAAGCCAAAACTCTTTTTTCAGCCTCTTCGACTGCTTGAGGAATTTCCGCGACTATTTCATTCTCTGGAAACGTTTCGTCAGTAGCTGTTATAACGGCTAAAACCGCGTTAACAGGGGCATCTACGCCTTCCTCTACCAGAATTTTTCGTAGTATCCCTGAAGCTGGCGCTTCCAAGTCGTATGTGGCTTTTTCTGAAATAACTTCCACGATGGGTTCATCCTTCTCAACAACGTCGCCCTCTTTCTTATACCATTTGCCAACAGTGCCTTCCTTCATTGTTAGGCTAAGTCGGGGCATAACAACTTTCGTTACCATTTTAAAATCTCCTTAACTGCCTTCATTATGGATTTCTCGTTTGGAATTACGTACTGTTCCAGTGGTGGGCTAAACGGGATTGGCGTATCTGGTTCAGCTACGCGTTTTATGGGAGCATCCAGATAGTCTAGGGCTTCTTCAGCCACTATTGCAGCAATTTCGGCGCTTACACCAGCTGTTTTGCAGTCTTCGCTTACGATAACTATTCTTCCAGTTTTCTTAACGGATTTCGTTATCGCCTGCTTGTCTAGAGGCGTTAGGGTTCTTGGGTCGACAACTTCTACGCTTATGCCTTCTTCTTCAAGCTCCTCCGCTGCATTTAGAGCTTTATGAACCATGTATAACGTGGCTACTACTGTCACATCGTCCCCTTCTCGTTTTACATCAGCTACTCCGAACGGAATCATGTATTCTTCTTCTGGAACCTCGCCTTCAATTGGATACAAAAGCTTATGCTCACAAAAGAAAACAGGATTGCTGCCGCGTATGGCGGTTTTCAAAAGTCCCTTAGCATCATAGGGTGTTGACGGCACAGCGACATGCAAACCCGGAACATGCATGAACCACGCTTCTAGGCTTTGCGAATGATGTGAAGCTATGTTTACTCCTGCGCCAAAAGGTGTTCGGATTACAAGCGAGCATCTTACTTGACCGCCGAACATGTAACGTATTTTTGCTGCTTGATTCGCAATCTGGTCCATGGCTAAGGCTGTTAGGTCTCCAAACATTATTTCTGCCACTGGGCGCATGCCAGTTATTGCGGCGCCTACGGCTGTTCCAATTATGGCTGATTCCGATATTGGCGTGTCTCTCACTCTTTCGTCTCCGAATTCTTCTGCTAAGCCTTCTGTGACTTTGAATGCGCCTCCCCAGTATCTTCCGATGTCTTCGCCTAACAGAAATATCGATGGGTCTCTGCGCATTTCTTCCCTTAAAGCTTCACGCAAAGCATCTCTGTATGTGATTTTTCGCACGTGATATCCTCCATATTTAGGCGTAAACATCCTCTAGCGCTTCTTCTGGGGCTGGATAGGGGCTTTCCATGGCAAATTTGACTGCTTCTTCAATTTCAGCCGAAACTTCTCTTTCGATTCGTTGAGTTTCAGCTTCAGTTAAAGCATTTGTTTGCAAGAATCTTTCCTTAAAGCGTTTAATAGGGTCCTTTACCAGCCATTCTTCAACTTCCTCTTTAGGCCTATACTTAGCTGGGTCAACCCGTGAATGCCCCTTATGCCTGTAAGTTTTACATTCAATAAGCGTTGGTCCTTCATCTTTTCTGGCTCTTTCAACAGCTTTCTGTGCAGTTTCATAAACCGCTGAGACATCATTTCCGTCAACAGAAACGCCTGGGATTCCATAAGCTACGGCTCTGTCAGCAATGTTTTCGATGTTCATGACTATTGATTGGCGTGTTCCCATAGCGTAAAGATTGTTTTCGCAGACAAAGATTACGGGCAGTTTCCATGTTGACGCCATGTTTATGCTTTCGTGAAACGTTCCTTGATTTGAGGCTCCTTCGCCAAAGAAGCATACTACGACTTGGTCGGTTTTTCTGAGTTTTATGGATAAGCCTGCGCCGACAGCTATTGGGAGTCCTGCTCCAACCACTGCTGTGGCTCCTAGCATACCTATAGTAAAGTCTGCGATGTGCATTGAGCCGCCTTTGCCTTTGCAGTAGCCCGTCTTTTTGCCCAAAATTTCAGCCATAGTTCGGTTTAAATCTGCACCTTTCGCTAGGCAATGTCCATGTCCCCTATGCGTGCTTGTGATGTAATCATCTTTTCTGAGGTTGCTGCAAACGCCCACTGCAACTGCTTCTTCTCCTGCATAAAGGTGAATTGTGCCTGGGACAAGGTTTTGACCGTAAAGCTCGAAAACTTTTTCTTCGAAAAAGCGGATTTCAACCATTTTCCTATACATTTCAACAAGCTTTTCTCTTGCTAGATTCAACGTCAACCGTTTTCCCCGTCCTTAACGTGTCGGCTTACTTCTTATAAATTGGATACTTTTATATTATTCTAAGATTGTTGATAGTTGAAGAAATGCCCCATGAACCACACACATAAACGTGTTTTAACTTTTCTTTGTTTAGCCAGCATTTGCGTACTCAGCCTCTTTGTTTTTTTGCAATTCTCAACAGCCATAAGCAGTGAAAATTCAAGCATTCTTAAATATGAACTAAACGATGTATTCGTTGGAAACCTTAAACAAGTTGTCCAAATTAATAATACCCAGCGCAGTAAAGTTGTGGGCGGAAAGCTTTTTGTTCCCCTAATCAGGAATGAAACTGCACGCCATTACGTCATCCTTTACAACATTTCTTCATCGAGCGGTCAACCAACAATTTTGAGTGATGGTTCTGGGAATATGTATGCTTATTGGAGCGACATAGAAATTGACAGAGAACAAAAATTTACCATAGAAATAAATTATCACATCCTTTCCTTCAACATACGCTACCTAATCAATTCAAGCTTGATAGCAGACTACAACGAAAGTTCCGACTTATACAAGAAATACACACAACCAGAAGAACTAATAGAATCAGACAATTTTAACATAACTCTAACAACGCAAACCTTGATAGGCAGCGAGACCAATGCACAAGAGAAAGTTATCAGAATACACGATCTTGTAATCAGGCATCTGCAATATGAGGTTCAAGATGAGGAAAGAGGAGCCCAGTGGGCTTTAGAAAATGGAAGAGGCGACTGCTCTGAATATTCTTACCTTTTCGTTGCTTTATGCAGAGCTGCTGGGATTCCAGCTAGAGTTCAAGCTGGCTTTGCCTTCCCTCCCAACAATGAAACTATACACGATGGACATATGTGGGCTGAATATTACTTGGAAAACTATGGTTGGGTGCCTGTGGATGCTACTTGGGGACTATTTAATGCGATGGACTATAGTCATTTCGGCTCAATTCAGAGCATGCCAGAAGTTATACCGTATTCAAACTACTTTTTCAATAATACAATTGGTCCAGAACCAGAAGACGAACAGATTGTGGAGTTAAAGGAATATTCGCCAAATGCTTTTGGCAACGACTCTTTTGCAGAAAACATTGTTGAGACTATTCAGAAGATAGAACAGGCGGAATCCACGCTTTTTCTTGGAAGAGTTTTGGGAGCACCCTTAATTTTCTCATCCGAAACAGAAAACACTACACAAACACTTCTGGAAAGCCGAATTCACCTACAAAGCGCCATCGACTTATTGGAAAATGCCCAATCAAATGCAGCGAGTGCTCTCGAAAGTGCGGAAAAAGCTTCACAAAATGCTTGGATGCTTATTGTTAAAGTTTTCGCCATATTCATCAGCACTCCAGCAATAATCATGCTCACTGCCTTAGTCTTTCTGAGACGACACCGATCCAAGTACGAAAAGACTTTTTGAAATAAAGCAGCATAAACCATATAGAGTTACTAATTGCAAAATATTAACAAGAAAGACAGCTATTAGAAAAATGTCATCAGAATTTTGAAGGGAGCAAAATGCAAAAATCCTATTCAAAGCTGCTAGGCATAGTTGGAAAACCCAACACTGGAAAATCAACATTTTTTAGCGCTTCAACTTTGGCACCAGCTGAAATTGCAAACTATCCCTTCACCACGATAAAGCCGAACAGAGGCATTGGATACGTGCGGACACCATGCGTCCATGAAGAGTTCAAGGTCACAGACAATCCTCTTAATTCCCTATGCCTAGACGGTGTAAGACTCATCCCTGTAGAATTTATCGACTGTGCAGGGCTTGTCCCAGGTGCATGGGAAGGAAGAGGTTTAGGCAATCAGTTTTTAGATGAAATTAGAAAGGCAGACGCCTTAATTCACATAGTTGATGCTTCTGGAGGAACAGACTGCGAGGGAAGACTGTGCAAGTCAGGTGAACATGATCCCCTAGAGGATGTGAAGTTTTTAGAACACGAAATAACCATGTGGATGGCAAACATACTAAAACGAGACTGGCCCAAAATCGCCAGAACGGTAGAGTCTGAATCAAAGGATCTCTTCTCGATGCTAGAAGAAAGATTAAGCGGCTTAGCAATAAAAAGAAGCCACATTTTTGAGGCGACAAGAAAAGTAGAATTAAACGCTGATAAACCCACAGCTTGGAACGAAGAAGACTTCCTAAAATTTGTGGATACCCTAAGGCAGATTGCCAAACCAATGCTGATAGTAGCAAATAAAATAGACATACCAACAGCTGAAGAAAACTTGGAACGACTGAAAAAACTGAACTATATCGTGGTTCCTTGCTGCGCAGAAGCCGAACTTGCCTTACGAAGAGCCGCAGAAAAGCAACTAATAGATTACAGACCTGGAGACTGCAACTTCAAAATAAACAATCCAGAAAAACTAACTGAAAACCAAACCAAGGCACTAGAAACTATAAGAGAGAAAATTCTGCTCAACTTGGGTTCAACAGGCGTTCAAGATGCAGTGAATATGGCTTTCTTCGAACTTTTAAGCATGATTACAGTTTATCCTGTTGAGGACTTGGAACATTTAGCAGACCATAACGGAAGGGTTTTGCCAGACGCCTACCTTGTGCCTTATGGAACAACAGCACGCCAACTCGCGTTCATAGTTCACACAGAATTAGGGGAAGGCTTCATCTATGCAGTGGAGGCAAGAGAAAGAAAAAGAGTCGGCGAAGACTACGTACTTAAGGATAGAGATGTCATCTCAATCATAAGTGCCAAAAAAAGAGCTTAATCACATTATGCACCAAAACGTCTCTTACGTTTTTGAAAAGTTCGGACAGCCCGTAATAGGTCTATGAAACGAAAATCGGGCCAATAAATGTCTAAGAAACAGAGTTCGCTATAGGCAGACTGCCACAGTAAGAAGCCGCTCAATCGTTCTTCACCAGAAGTTCTAATAATTAAGTCTGGTTCTTGCTTAGGCATATGTGAAGTATACAAATATTGCTCAAACATTTGTTCATTAACCTTCTCTGGAATTAGTTCCCCTTCCTGCACTTTTTCTGCAATTTTCCTTGCAGCATCCACTATTTCCGCTCTCCCGCCATAGGCAAAAGCAATGTTTAAGAAATGCTTGTCATAGTTTTGTGTTGCCTTCTCCACATCCATTATAAGTTGTTGCAAACTCTTGGGCAACAGGCTTACTCTGCCAATAACTTTAACACGCACCTTGTTTCTGTGTATGCGCTCATCTGTTAGAATTTTCTGAAATTCTTCTTCTGTAATGCGCATAATCTCCTCAATCTCGTCTTTTGGGCGGCGAAAGTTTTCTGTAGAAAACGCGTAGAGAGTTATAGATTTAACGTCAAGTTTTTCGCACCAATCAAGCATTTGCTCAACTTTTTCAGCTCCCTTTTCGTGACCAAGCCATGGGTAAAGAGCCTTTTCGGAAGCCCATCTTCTGTTTCCATCTAAAATTATTGCTATATGCTCCAGTTTAATGCCGTTATTAACTTGATACCAGAGCCACTTCTCATAGAGTTTGTATGCTCCGAGGATGGAAAGGAGCGTTTTAAACATTATTTAATCCTCGCATTTCTAGGTGCGCCAACACATGGACAGCGGTCTTTGCGTTTAAGGGGTAAAGCCTTAACAGTCTCAATTAAAACTTGCTCTAGTTTAGGCATAATCTGCTTCGAAACTTTGGAAACGTCAAGGGGTGTCAACCGTTTTTCTGTGCCAGCAGCCATGTTTGAAATAAAACAAACGGTCACATAGCACATTCCAAGTTCTCTCGCAAGTACGGCTTCTGGAACGCCAGTCATTCCAACAACATCACAGCCCAACCGTCTAAACATTTCAATTTCTGCTGGTGTTTCAAAGCGTGGTCCTTCGGTGCAAACCAGCACAGCCTTATCCCACACATGCAATCCAAACTTTCTTGCAATTCTAATAAGCAGTTTACGCATTTCAGGGCAGTAGGGCTGAGAGACATCAACATGTGTCACCGGAGCGTCATCATAAAAAGTTGTGAGGCGAAGCTTTGTGAAATCAACAAAATCGTGAGGAATAATGATGTCACTTGGCTTGAAATCGCGGTTTATGGCACCAACAGCGTTAACTGCTATAATTCTCTCAACGCCCATTTTGTATAGCGCGTAAACATTTGCCCTATAATTTATCCTATGTGGGGGAACGGAATGGCTTGGGCCATGTCTAGGAAGAAAAACAACCTTTTTAGCATCTATTCTTCCAATCGATAGCGGTGGAGCAACTCCATAAGGTGTTTCTATACATAGCTGCTCAGCGTCTTCAAACAAGCTTTCGAAGCCTGTTCCACCAACAACCGCAATTTTAGCCTTCTCCAAACTCTTCAACCTGCTCTTTGGTTCTCTTGAAAAATTCTTTAAAGGATCTATGAATGACAAATATGACTAGAACTGAAGCTACGCCAATTAGGATGCCGACGACTATGGAAAAAATAAGCTTTTCATAGGGGGCGTTGGGGTTGATTAATAAATCGGAGGTTCCTTCCAAGATTTGCCGGGACCATGCGATGGAAACTATCAAGGCTGCGTTACGTAATAGCCTTGCGTCACGTTCTAGATACCAATGTATGGCCCTTCCTAGTAATGCTACGCATATGCCTACAACTATGAGGGTGATTGAACCTGTAATGAAAAAGCCAATAATTCGCGGTAAAATACTAAGCCAACCAGCCACATCCGAAGGCATTGTAATGTTAGTTGAAGCACTCGTCCACCCCAGATAAACTCCGACTACTACGCATAAGGCTCCTCCAATTGCGGCGAAATTTGAAATCTGCACTTGAAGTGGTGGTGGAGAATATTCTTTAATCCATGTGTATGTGTTCTTAGCTGTTTTATCAACTCCAAACCCTTTCACAACCATGAACACGCTTAAGACAAGAATGAAAGCTATTAAGTAATAATGGACTAGACCAAAAATTGAGAGAATCCCAAGAATCAGAAAGAGCAGCCCAGGCAAGCCAATTACCATGCGAGAGTAGCGTGGGTTTTCCATAATCATTTTTAGGTATCGCGTGAACAGAGCTGCTGACTCCTCGATTGATTGGCTATGTTTTACAACTATTCTCCTTACCGATGAGACTGGTACACGTGATTCTACAAGTGGCAAAACCGCCTCATCTGAATATCCATCCGTAACTAGAATGACTTCTTTAGCAGGAAAGGAACTTAACAATTCGTTTAGTTCGGCGACTAATTTTCTGTCCGCTCCAACTCCGCCTAGTTCGGAGCCAGAGATTGTCGCTATTTCGAAAACTTCTTCTGGTTTCTTTTCGCTTTGTAGTCGGTCGTGAAGCCGTATTGTTTCAAACATTGCATTTGCGTCTGGTTCTTCTGGATCGTGTAAAGCTAAATCGACGGCGGCGTTAAGGTTTTCTTTTCTTCCAACGAGAGGGGTTTTAATTCCAGCTTTGGCTCCTAAATCCCCGTCTCTATCCACGCATAAAATAAGGATTCTTTTTTGTTCTTTCTCTGCTGCTGCTTCCTCAGTCATCTCGTCGTCTGTTCTCCAATTGTATATATTTATGCTTCACTTTAATCTTGCGCTGCTATTCCCTTCTCTGCGAGGAGTTGGAACTCCTCCCAAGTTAGTTTTTCGCCGCGTCTTAGTTTTTCTCTTGCTTGTCTTTCAAGTTTTTCGCGAAGGGCTTCTTCACTTTTCTTCTTTTCCTTCTCTTCCTCTTCTCGAATTTCCTCTCTCAAGCGTTTCATTTTGTCTGATATCATTGTTATTTCGTCTTGAAGGGGTCTTGCTCTTTCTTTTGTCTGTAGAAGGAGTTTATGAAAGCTGTCGGCTTCAGTTTTAAGTTTTTTTGATTCATCGATTTTTCCCAACATTCTTTCATGAATTTCTTGGCTTTTTTGTGCGGTTTCTGTTAACCTTTCGTGACAGAGTCTACTTCTTGTTTTAAGCGCCTTGATTTCAACTTGCAACTCAGAAATTTTTTGTTTTAACTGCTCAAGCTTTCTATGAATGCTCAATTGAGCTTCCAGTTGTTTAACCCGTTCGACAAGTTCCTTCTCTTCTTCTAAGCTTAGAGGTGTCGTTTGAATTTTCCAATCAATGCTTTCAACTTCTTCTTTTAGAGTTTGAAGGCTTCTTGACGGCTTTTTCCTGGTTAAAGCGTTTATCTCTTGATTTAGTTTGCGTAATTCTTCGATTTTTTCAGGAATTTCCGTTTTCGCTTCTTCCCGTTGTTGCTTTTGTTCCTTGACTTTTTCGTTCAATTGGTCTCTTTCATCTTTAAGTTCAAGTATTTCAGCGCGTAAACTCTTAAATCGCTCGTTAAGTTTGTTTCTTTTTTCCGCCCACTCATTTGCTTCAGCGTTTAGCTTGTTTTTCTGTTCCTTTAATTCTGAAAGTCTTTGGGTCAATTCCTCAATTTCTCGGGCTTTCTGTTACTCTGGCACACCGTTTTCCTCTATGGTTTTCTTTAACTTAATATTGTATTCCTTTCGTCGCAACCATTTCCTCAGGATGCTTGATGCCTACAACTTCATTTACAAATTCTGCTCTGTCAACGAGTTCTTTTGGGGCAAATCTTCCTGTTAAAACTAAATCTGTTTTCTTTGGAATTTTGTCTAGAAAATCTAAGACTTCTTTTACGGCTAAAAGGTTGCAGTGTAAAGCCAAATTAATCTCGTCTAAAACTAGTAAGTGCGGCTTCTGCTCCTTCACAATTTTTTCAGCGAATTTTAAGGCTTTATGAGCTAGTTTTCTATCCTCTTCACCTAAATTGCTTAGTCCATGCCATCCTTTACGGCCAAACTGGTAGATTTCATAGTAGGGTGCAAGCATTTTGCGAATTTTATATTCTCCAGTGTTTTTCCACCATTTCAAGAACTGAATTATGATGACTTTACGTTTATGTCCAACAGAACGCAGCGCCAAACCTAGAGCATTTGTGGTTTTTCCTGCTCCAGTCCCGGTATAAAGGTAAATGTAACCCATTGCGTTTCCTCTTTTATCACTATCTATTTTCCTAATGGACATGGTTATAAATTTTAAATACTATGATGCTTCATGTTTCTTGTGGAGAGGCAACCAATGGAATATGACTATGAAGAGCTGCTGAAGAGAGCGCGTTCTCAAATTCCAGAGGTCGTTTCGAAACATGAGCGCCTAGAACTGCCTAGACTACAGCATTCAACAATAGGTATGCGTACAATAATCTATAACTTTAAGGAAATAGCAAATGCATTAAATCGTGACCCGCAGCATCTATTGAAGTTTTTAACTGGTGAAATGGCAACTGCGGCAACTATGCAAGAGTCAAGGGTTATTTTTCAAGGAAAATTTTCGCAAGAAACTCTTGGAAGACTTATACATAGGTATGTGGAAAGCTTTGTCATATGCCCAGTCTGTAAGCTGCCAGACACAAAAATTGTAAAGGAGAAACGCTTATCATTTCTAGTTTGTGAAGCGTGTGGTGCAAAATCATCTGTTAAACACTTGTAAGAGCGTCTAAGCATTGGAAGTCTACATGAACCTTAGAAAAATCGGCAACACCGTGCTTTTAGCCATATGCGACGCCGAAATACTGGGAAAAACTTTACGTGAGGGAAAAATAGTCTTCAAAGTCAAAGAAGAATTTTATAAAGGTGCTAAGGTAAGCATCGAAGAAGCCGTTGCTATGATAGAAAACTCGACGATAGTTAATATGATAGGCAGAAACGTTGTAAAAAGAGCCGTAGAAAAGGGCTACGTCCACCCAGAAGCAGTACTAAACATAGAAGGCATACCACACGCACAAATACTAAAGCTCTAGAACAAATAGTCAAACTTCACTTCCGTTTTCTGAAGATTTTGGCATCTCCAAAGTTGCACACATACTAAAAGCCAGCTGAAGCAGCAAATTTTAATTTTACAGAGCACAGTGTTTCTTATTGAAGTTCCAAAAGGTGAAGTGTATGAAAGAATTAACTGTCACGAGCCCAGCATTTGAAAATAACAAGTTGATTCCTTCGAAGTACACTTGTGATGGCGATGATGTGAATCCCACCTTAGTCATCAAAGAAATTCCTGAAGAAACAAAAAGTCTCGTTCTCATAGTTGCTGATCCAGACGCTCCTATGGGAACTTGGGATCACTGGATTGTTTGGAACATACCTCCGACGGATAAGATAGAAGAGGACACTGTCCCTGGAACCGAAGGGTTGAACGATTTCAGGAAACATTCCTATGGAGGACCTTGTCCACCATCCGGAACACACAGATACTTCTTCAAAGTCTATGCGCTGGACACAAAACTGAATTTGGACTCGAATTCGAGGAAGAGAGATGTCGAAAAAGCAATGAAGGACCACATACTTGCGCAAGGTGAACTTGTAGGACTTTATAGCCGCCGATAAATAGCGCGCAATGCACAGGCGCAGCGTATTATAGTTGAATTAGTTAAACATGTCTAAACAAGATAATGACAACCAATTCGGTAGAAAAGTATGTCGGAAAGAGAAAAGGAAATGGCTGAGCTTCTTGCGAAGGCTCACCGCAATCAGACACTCTCAGCAGTGATAGCTCGTGTTACGCCTGATGTTTCTGCAATTCTAGACATGGGTTGCGGAATTGGCGCCCTGACAACTCGATTAGCTGAGAGATTTCCTTCCACACTATTGGTCGGCATTGATAAGTCAAAATATCTTCTTAGCAAGCTACAGAGAAAAAAGAACGTTTCGGCAATATTGGGGGACATACCGACTCTGCCGTTCAGAAACCAATCTTTTGATCTTGTAGTCGCTGTCCAAGTCCTTCATGAGATATTTCATTTTAAAGGAGCCAAAGTCCTCAATAGGACATTTAAGAATGTTTCCCATTTATTGAAGAAAGACGGCGAACTTATAATCTTGGACCATTTCAACCCCGGTGACGCTCCAATCTCCTTTAAACTTTCTGAAGAAATGCGAAATAGACTAAATGAATTTCAATCCAAGTTTAAACCTCGCAAGATAACCTATTACGAATTAAGTGGAGGTTGGCTCAAAACTAGTCTGCGGGATTTCTGTGATTTCGTCACAAAGATCTGGGCTTTGGATTCCAGACTTGAGGAAGAAGAAATGAGTGAAACTCACACGCCCTTCACTCCGCAGGAACTTGAAAATCTCGTTCAAGATGCTGGGTTTAAAGTGGAGCATATGATAAGCTTAACCTCCTTAGATAGGCATCTAGAGTATTACGGCATAACTGTTGAACCAACCACAAGACTTCCAAACAGACACATTTTACTCCAAGCAAGAAAAAGAGTTGAACAAGAGTAAAGCTTTCCTTTTAAACTCTGTCAGCGGAAATAAAACAAAAAATGAGGTTTTGCGAGGGCATCCCCAGAGCTTGTTTTTACGCATAAATATTAAAGATTTGATGTTGAAACGTGAATTGGAATAACTATACTTTTAAAGAAGGTATGTACTTCTTTTAATGAGACATGTTCGAGGTGCCTGATTGGGTAAAAAGAAAGTCCTAACTGAGGAAGAGTTAAGCGAGATGGTGCTTCCATCCTCAAATGACGTTTTAGGCATAGCGGTTAAACTGCTTGGTTTTGACCGCATTTTGGTCAAGTGTCAAGACGGAAATGAACGTTTATGTCGTATCCGTGGCAAAATGAAGCGTAGGGTTTGGATACGCTTAGGAGATGTTGTCGTAGTTTCTCCATGGGATTTTCAATCCGACAAGCGTGGGGATGTGATTTGGCGTTATACAAGAGCCCAAGCGGAATTGCTCCGCAGAAAAGGCTACTTGACAATATGACTTTCATATATTTGTGAATGGAGAAGGGCGTTTGTCTTTTCGGAAGCATGTCGAAAAAAAGCTTCATAAGAAGGAGAAAAAATACGAAACTGAACAGTTGATGAAGGAAAAGCGAAGCGAAGAATATGAGGCTTTGGAAGAGGTTTTTGACCGTTCAACGCTCATGGTAATCTATGATTTTTTGAATAAAGGCACGATAAACGAGATTCATGGTGTTGTTAAAGCTGGAAAAGAATCGCGAGTTTATTGGGGGAAAGACAAGCAGGGACACGAGTTAGCAATCAAAATTTACCTAACGCTTTCAGCAGAGTTTCGCAAGGGCATGCTCAAATATATCGAAGGAGATCCGAGATTCAAAGGTTTACGGCATGACACACGCTCGCTGATCTTTGCGTGGGCTCAAAAGGAATTCAAAAATCTAGAACAGGCAACCGCTGCCAAAGTGCGAGTGCCAAAACCTATCGTTGTAAGGAATAATGTGCTTATAATGGAGTTCATAGGCGAAAATGGCGCAAATGCTCCGTCGTTGAAAGAACTACCACCAAAAAATCCAGAAAAAATTTACCAATCCCTCTTAAGTTACCTGCAAAAGCTTTATCGTAAGGCTGAACTTGTCCACGGGGACCTAAGCGAGTATAACATCATGATTTGGAGAGGTCGCCCTATATTATTTGACATGGCTCAGGCTGTTCCACTTTCGCATCCTATGGCAAGCTTCCTTTTGCATAGAGATTTAACCAACTTGAATAAGTTTTTTAGTAGGCTAGGCGTTAAAGTTCCTTCGATTGAAGAATGTTATGAGAAGGTTACGGGTCATGGCAAGAGCTAGCACGTTTCTAAAAATTCCAAAAGAGCGAGTAGGAGTTTTAATAGGGCCAGAAGGAAAAGTCAAGAAAAGCATTGAGAAAATGCTTTCAATTGAACTCCAAATAGACAGCGAAACAGGAGGCGTTACACTCATGCTGGTTGAAACCAGTGAAGACCCTTCTCTGCTTTTTAAGGCAAAAGATGTTGTAACAGCCATCGGAAGAGGTTTTTCTCCCGAGCATGCTTTTCGCTTAATCCGCGATGAAGAAACTATGCTCGATATCATAGATCTACGAACTGTTTTTGGAAGGTCTGAATCTGATATTAGGCGTGTTAAAGGGCGAATAATTGGGATGAGTGGCAAAACCCGCAGAATAGTCGAGGAACTGACAGACACTGACATAGTTGTTTATGGATCTACAATTGGCATGATTGGAAACCTTGAACAGGTTGAAGCTGCAAAAGAAGCTATACAAATGTTGATTAAAGGAAGTTTGCATAGCACAGTTTACAGGTTTTTACATAGAAAACGCAGAGAACTCAAAAAGAGAATGCTTGAACTCTGGGAAAAGCCAGAGGAAGAATAAGTAACTATAGGCGGGCTCTCAGCACTCAAGATCCCAATCATTTTTGGTTCAGCGGGGCCAGAGTCGTCATCGCCCACCATGCAAAACTAAACCGTTGGCTTAAATAAAAAGTTATAGCAATCGTACATGTTGAACAATTATGCTTAAGCATATTGAAGTTGTCCCGCTTGCTGCGGAAAGTCTTGGTGTAAGGTCGATGTGCACTTATGTTGAAACTCAAGATGTGAAAATCCTTTTGGATGCTGGAGTTTCGCTTTGTCCAAACCGCTTCGGTTTACCTCCACATCCAACGGAATTTAAAGCTATAGACGAATGCCGCAAGAAAATTGCGAGGGCTGCTGAAAAAGCTGAGTTTGTAACCATAAGCCATTACCATTTCGACCATCACACGCCTTCATATGAAGATTGGCTATGTAACTGGACAGCGGCAAACGAAACCGCAAGAGAAATTTATGAAGGAAAAACGGTTCTGATAAAAAATCCTAAAGAGAAAATCAATTACAGCCAGAGAAGAAGAGGGTGGCTGTTCCAAAAAACAGGCGGAAAATACGCAGAAAAACTTGAAATCGCAGATGGAAAAACCTTCTTTTTCGGAGACACAAAAATCAAATTCTCAGAACCAGTTTTTCATGGACCCGAAAACTCGGCCTTAGGATGGGTTCTGATGGCCACTATTGAGCGTCAAGATGAGAAGTTCATGTTTGCGCCCGACGTTCAAGGTCCTATGTCAACGTATACGCTTGAAATAATCATTAGGGAAAAACCTCAACTAATAATGCTGGGTGGACCACCATTATACTTAGCCAGATTCAGAGTTGACGACGAAAAAATTCAGGTTGGACTGAAGAATCTGGAGAAGATTGTTGAGGCTGTGCCGATTGTGATTCTTGAGCATCATATTCTGAGGGATGAGAACTGGCGCGAAAAAACAAAAGATGTCTTTGACAGGGCATGTGAGGCTGGATGTGGAGTTTCAACTGCAGCGGAATTCTTAGGTAAAGAAAACGCTTTCTTGGAAGCCAAAAGAAAGAAGCTTTTTGTTGAAAACCAGCCGACGAAAGAATTTGAAAAGTGGATGCGTGGAAGCGCCGAAAGAAAAAAGCATGTCAGACCTCCAATTTAGTTGTAAGCGTTTGATTAGTTTTTATGGAGTCTGTGATGTTCAAACCAAAACTTGACTTCTTCTCTATTCGTATATTGGATTTATTAATTGAAACTCCACAAGATTTATTCTTAAGGAACACCTATTCTAAATAGTGGTTCTCGTGGAAACAAAAACTGAAGAACATGGTTGTGTTATGTCCGAAGAAGAACTTGTGCCCTGTCGAGAGTGCGGAAAATTATTCAAACCTTACAAGGTAGAAACGTATGGGCGAGAATGTAACAGCGCAATCTGCAAAGAATGCCGCAGAAAATACTCATAAACGCTCATGTTTCCTTCTTTTCCTTAATTTCATGATAACATATATTTAACCTAAATATTGAAGATAGGGGATATTATGCAAAAGAGAAGTGTTAGCTATGAGTGAAACTGAAGAAAAGAGGAAAACCGTCGAAGAAGAATTAATGAGAAGACTCGCGAAAATAGAGGAAGATTTACGTTACATTATCGTTGTTTCAATAGCGACTCTCTTTTTAATGTTGCTTTTGCTAATTACAAGAACACTTTGAAAAGAAAGAATAGGTCACGAGTGAAGTTAAAAAGCTTAAGGTCTGAGGGCCGAGGCCGGGATTTGAACCCGGGCGCTAGGCTCCACAGGCCTATAGG
>CAYZEP010000026.1:0-17002 GCA_964477645.1 uncultured Candidatus Bathyarchaeia archaeon
CTACCGAGGCACAGCATAACTATTTAATGTCAAAGCAGTTTTTTATGCTTTAAGGATTCCCCATGAGTCTTAACGGCTAAGCAAATATAAAAGAGAATGCAATTTCAATTTTACACCGACAGTCGAGCGGGGGTGTCCGAGTCTGGTCAAAGGAGACAGGCTTAGGACCTGTTGCCGTAGGGCTGCGTGGGTTCAAACCCCACCCCCCGCACCAAAACTAGCAGTTGAAATTTAAATTCTTTCACGTTTTCGGACCGTGCTGTGTCCATTCTGGAACGCGTGCATTTGGAACAGAATCAGCCCTTGGAATGTATGGTTTAACATCAATTATCGGTGAATCTTCCAAGGCGTCAAGACCACGCACTGTTAAAATGCATTCGTCGATGTGCAATAGTTCTACTACGCATAAACCTATTGGATTAGGCCGGGAAGGGCTCCTGCAAACAAAAACACCTGTTTCCACGTTTACTGCGTGCTTTCTTGGAAAAACCAGCAAGGTCCGCCTTTCTTCTTCAGTGTCTCGTAGATGAATCCAATATAGAATAATTAGGTGAGAGAAACCTTCTACGCCCTTAAGCCCAGCGCAAAACTCAGGGAAGATGCTTACTTTAGCCTCATGTTCCCCCGCTTTTTCCACAATTCCGATGAAGTGCAATTTTCCTTTTATGCTCATATCAATTATCCTTAACCTTTTGTTTCCATATTACTCTTAATCTCTCTGTTTTTTAGGAAAACCTCGATTTTTTTGACGATTTCACTAAAAGCTTTTGATGCTGGAGAATCTGCATGCTCAATTATGAAGGGTGTGCCTCTATCAGAGTCCTCGCAGATTTTCTGGTCTATCGGTATGCTTCCAAGAAATGGAATATCCAGCTCTTCAGCTATCTTTCGTCCGCCTCCACATTGAAAAATATCAATTTTAGTGCCGCAATTTGGGCAGATAAACCCACTCATGTTTTCTATAACGCCTATAATAGGCACTCCAAGCCTTCTTGCAAACGTTACAGCCTTTTTAACAACAATCTGCGAAACCTCAGAAGGAATAGTCACGATTACCACGCCATCGATTTCTGGCAAAAACTGGGCAATACTCAATGGCTCATCACCAGTGCCCGGAGGCAAATCTATGAGCAAAATGCCCAATTCCCCCCAAGCAATATCCGACAAAAACTGGCGTATAGCCGTCATCTTTAAAGGACCACGCCAAATAACCGGAGAATTCTCATCTGGTAACAAAAAATCCATAGAGACAACCTTAATTCCTAGTGGACCTAAAACTGGAAAAACATCTGGTGGTTTCGCTTGAAGTCTTTGGCCTGCTAACCCCAGAAGTTTTGGCATGCTTGGACCATGTATGTCTGCGTCTAAAATGCCCACGCGATTAGCGTATCTGTGTGCGGCGAAAGCCACCGCAAGGTTCGCAGTCACTGTGCTTTTTCCCACGCCGCCCTTACCGCTTATTACAGCTATTTTATGTTTAATTCTACTCATTCTAATCCTGAGTTTCTGTTCTTGTTCCTGCAATTGTTTTTTCCTCTCATCCATTACACATGCATCACTTGTTCTGCTCATAAGAAACTCCTCCAAATTGCCATAATGGTTTAGGATAGAATAGAGTTTGATGCATGAACCAAACTAAATAGTTTCTGTTTTGACCAAACCAGTTAACTATATCATTTGAAAAAGATGTTGAACCCATAAGTCCAATGCTGATTTCAAATTCTGTTTCTAAATTCATAAGAGTTTTAATGTTTTGAAGTTAAGCTATTTGATTGCAGGGTGGAATGCTTTGAGCGAAAAAATCTTTCAAGCTTGCAAAGAATTAATTGACGACGCAAAAATGGGCTGCGCTGACCTAGTTTTTAAAGAAATATGCCTAGAAATTTTGTCAAGAGCACGCCACGTACTAACAGAAAGACAATTTAAACAACTAGTTGCTTATGCTGCCGAAAGAATGAAAGAGAAGATTCCTTTTGAACTGCAGCAGGAATTAATGGCGCGCAGATAAGAAAACTAAAAGTCAAAATTACATCGGTCATGAATCGATAATCCTCTAGGACAACGCAATAACAAAGGGCAATTTCACCCTGCACCGTTCATTTTTTGTAAGAACTGGTTAAAGCGTATGCTGTTTGCACCTACCCAAGCTTATAGCCTAATTTCCGCAGAAACTCTCTTCTCGCTTTTATGTCTTCTTCGTTTTCCATGCCCTTGCTCTTTAATCCATCAATTACGCCTAGGATTCCTCTACCCAGCTCTGTTTCTACAATTATAACCTCTAAAGAATTTGCGGTGGCGGCATAGATTGTGCAGACTTCTGGTACTTTCTTGATTTTGTCCAAAACATTGATTGGGTAAGCGTTTTTCAAGAAAATTATGAAGCTGTGACCACAAGCGATTTCAAGAGCTTTCTTCGCTGCCAACTGTCTCAATTCCTCGTCATTTCCTTCACGTCTTACCAGGCACGGTCCGGAGCTTTCGCAGAAGCCTATTCCGAACTTTATGTTTGGAACAGCGTTAACTAAAGCCTCGTACAAGTCTTCAACGGTTTTTATGAAGTGTGCCATGCCCAAAATTACATTACCGTCTTTTGGCACCTCGATTTTAACACTTTTAAATTCTAGCACGGTTATTCCCTGTGTGTTTTTTTATATGTGCTTAATTTAAAACTTAAGCGGTGTTTTCAATTTTGCGAATTTCATGGCGAACAGTATAGCGCCCAACGTTACTATAATTGATGATGCATAGAAAGCATTTACGAAGGCTGCATGTTCTGTCAATCCGAAGATTTTAACTTGAACATCTGCAAGCGGTCCACCGATAAGGATTCCCGCAGGTCCCCAGCTTAAAGCCATTACTGTGTTATATCTGCTAAATAAGCGCCCTCTCTTATGTTCAGGAATTATATCTCCTGCAAAAGCGAAACCAACAGTCTGAACAGTCCAAAATGATACACCGTTAAATCCATAAATTAGAGCCATTACAAGAAAATTTGGCGCCAAACCATAGAGTATAGGAGTAATTATTGCTAAGCTTAATCCGAAAAGTATGACTTTGTTTCGTCCAATTTTGTCAGCAAGTCTTCCCGATACTGCGCTGGCAATCATACCACCTATAGTCCAGGCGCTAAGTATGAAGACCATTTCTTGGTCACTTATGGTCAGTCCTCGTTTAGGGTCTATGAAAAGAAGAAATATCTGGTTGATTGAAGCCGCACCTAAAATTATTATTATGAGAGATGCTAGGAACCACATGTATGCTTTTTCGTTTTCATGAACCATTTTGCTTTCTTGTTTCTCTTTTTCGTTTCTGATTGGTTGTTTTTGCGTAGAGCTTCGCATTTTTATACGTCTTGAAACTAAGGCCATTATTGTGGCTCCGATGAACAGCAAAATGGTTACGATGTAAAAGATTGTTCCATTCTTGAAGCCTTCTCCATCAGCGTAGAGGAATCCAGCAAATGTCATGCCGACCATTCTCCCGAGGGATGCGATGAAGTTTAATGTTCCAACGATTTTTCCACGTATCCCAGGAGTTGTGACATCGGTGAGTAGAGCTGCCCAACCAACATCTGACATGGACCAAAAGAATTCCAGAATAGACAATCCGAAAACTATTGCTAAACCTGCTGCAAAATTGTTTCCCGAATCGATTATAGACTTGTGGATGAGAAACACGATTATATAAGTGAATCCCGCAATCATCTCGCCCATTACTATCAGCTTTGCTCTTAGGTTATAGCGGTCGCATATCTTTCCCCAGAGTAGATTTTGGCCTAGGGCAGAAGCTATCATGTTAAGTGTTCCTAAAGAGGCTGTTAATGTAGCTGCTGGCATTAGCATGTAAAGATAATTTATCATGAAAGTGTAAAATGTTCCTCTTCGAAGAAATGATAGAAACTGAAAGGCGCCCAGATTAAAAAACACGTTTCTGAAAGACGTAGTCCATGAAGCGCGTGCTCTACTTCTGCTCTCCATAAATTACTGTACTTTGTTCTTAAACTTAAGCGCTGTTCTTTTAAACAATTAATTAGCCTTTCTGCGCAGCCAACCCACCACGGAAATGTGGTGGAACCTGCGACAGACTCTTTAATTCGCTTCTTCCTCTATATTTTCAGAGGAAAAATGCAAGAGCCCATAACATATCCCTTTTCTGCCATCGTTTCCTTAGACGATTTGAAACTGGCGTTAATTCTTAACGCCATCAACCCTAAAATTGGCGGCCTTTTGATTAGAGGACCAAAGGGGTCTGGAAAAACAACAGCGGTTAGGGCGTTGGCTGGCATTTTACCCAAAATAAAAGTTGTGAAGGATTGCCTCTTCAACTGTAACCCAGATGATTCTTCCAACATGTGCGAGAAATGTAGAACCCTCTATACGAAAAATGGCAGTCTCTCGTTTGAAGAGAAGAAGATGATGGTCTCCGAACTTCCTCTTGGAGCAACAGAAGATAGGGTTATTGGAAGCCTTGATGTGGAAAAAGCTATAAAACTGGGAGTTGAGGCCCTTGAACCTGGCATCTTGGCACAAGCAAATCAAAACATCCTTTACGTTGATGAAGTAAATCTGCTACCAGACCACATAGCAGATGATCTGTTGGATGCTGCTGCAATGGGCTGGAACGTTGTTGAACGTGAAGGAATTTCTGTCAAGCATCCCTCTCGCTTTGTTTTCGTTGGGACAATGAATCCTGAAGAAGGACAACTTAGACCACAGCTTTTGGATCGTTTCCCGCTTTCTGTTGAGGCTGAGAGAATCTTCGATGTTAAGGATAGAATTGAAATTGTGAAAAGAAACATGGAGTTTGAGGCTGACCCAGAAGCCTTTCTCAAAAAATACAGTGCTTACCAAGAGGAGTTAAGAAACAGGATAATTCAAGCCAGAAGAGTCCTTTCAGAAGTAAAGGTTTCAGACAAACTTATCAAAGTTGTCAGCGCAGTGTGTCTAGAGTTAAAGGTTGATGGAATACGGCCAGACATTGTAATAACCAAGACTGCTAAAACGATAGCCGCCTTCGATAATAAAACAGAGGTGACTCCAGAACACATCCTAAAAGCATCTGAACTTGCCCTAAATCACAGAACTCGAGAAGGCGGATTCCTAGAACCAGCCGCACCGCAAGAAATCAGGGAAACACTAACGGCTAAACTTAAAGAAGCAAGTTCTTCAGAAGATAAAAAAAGCCGAGTCCTAGAAAAAATTAGGGGAAAAAAAGACAAGACAGAACCACGCTCGCAGGAGGAGAAAAAAAGAATTTTTCCTTCTTTTGGATTAAGAAAATACACTAATAAAGAAAAGAAAATGGGCAAGGCGAAAACTTATGAGGGTTCAATCTCCAACACTTTTTCAACCAGAAGTAGCAATCTAGAGAAAGGCCATTCTCTATTTAACTCAAAACCTGAAAAAGGCGGCAGAAGCGCTGTCCCCACAGTAAGCACTAAATTGTTCTCTCCTAAACTAGCCAAGGGCACGGCATTCTTTGACAAAGTGCGAGAAAGCAAACTTTCGCCATTCAGATTTCTATTTAAGGTAAAGAAAACCTCGAAGAAAATTGCGAGTAACGTGGGCAAAAGAGCCGAAACGATAACTGCAATTCATCGTGGGCGGACTCTAGGATGGAGATTTCCTGAAGGAAAGCCATGTGATATCCATTTTCCAGCGACTATTAGAGCAGCGTCAAGGATGCAAGGGTTCAGAAAAAGGTCCTCAGACACGGTCCTCGCCATTTATCCTGAGGATGTTAGGGAAAAATTAAGAATTTACAGAGCTCCGATGACGATAATGTTCGTTCTAGACCTCAGTGAATCAATGCTTCATAACGTTGATGATGTCAAGGAAGCCATGTTGAAGTTGCATAATGACGCGTACCGCTGTAGAGACAAAGTTGGGATGGTAGCTTTCAAAGAGATGGGAGCCGTTGTCGTTCAACATCCCACAGCAAATCTAAGACTCGTCGCCAATAAACTATCAAAATTGAGAATGAGTGGCTTTACTCCCTTAGCTGGTGGGATGCTCAAAGCTCTGGAAGTCTTGAAAGAGGCTAAACGAAGAGACCTTTCGACAATACCTGTAATGGCTGTCATCACTGACGGAGATGCTAATGTTCCTTTAAGGAGAGATTTGCAAACAGGTGAAATCCGCGAATTTAATGCACTTGACGTGGCCTTCTTTAAGTATGAAGATGAGGCAATTAGGGATGTACTCTCAGTTTCTGAAATGATAAAAAAGGAAAGCGTATACACGGTTGTCATAAACACGGCCTCAGCTGGTTTAACGACGACTTCCGGCTCACTCACCACGAAGTTGATAGCTTCCATTACTAATGGCATACATCATGACACTTCCATTAGCACAGTTACTCATGCACAAAAATCAGCCACAGAAATCTCCGAGGCCATAGTTCATGCTCAGAGGCACTTCTCGCACGTCAACTATTTGACCTTTAAGGCAAGGACAAAATAGTTGGGAGCTCCATGAGAAACGCAAAGAACTGTGCAAATTGTGGCAAAATGACCACTAGGTTCTTGTTTAATGATAAACTATTAGACATCCCCATTTGTTCAAGAAAGTGTGAATATGAATATCTTAATACCTTAACCTATAGCAAGAAGGAGCAGATTAACGTACTGCGTTACCTCGACAGTGAAATAGAGAAAAATAAACGGCATGAGAAGATAGGATGGACGGTTGCTGGTTTGGGACTTTTGGTTATCATCGTCGGAGCCTTGATGCCCGATGCCACTATATTTATGGTCGGGGTTTGTCCGCTAACATGCGGCGCCCTTTCGACAAGGTATTTTGAAGATAGAAGGTACCAACTTATTAAGCTGAGGAAGCGAATTCTCATATAAAAATTTGGGCAAGAATCATAGTTATATCAGGAAGTTCCCGTTTTTGTAGAAGAGTTTCCCGTCTGCGTAGATTTCTCCACTTTTCTTCATGCTTTTTAGGATGTCCCAATGGATTGCTGACTTGTTTAGACCTCCCGATTCTGGGTAGGAGCTTCCAATGGCTATGTGTATTGTTCCGCCCATTTTTTCGTCGAAAAGCATACTTTTCGTGAATCTTGTTATGCCGTAGTTTGTTCCGATGGAGACTTCTCCGATACGGTCTGCTCCCTCTATTTTTAGTACTTGTTGCAAAAAGTCGTCGCCTTTGGCTGCTGAAGCTTTTACAACTTTTCCATCTTTAAATGTGAGCATTATGTCTTCAATCTCTCTGCCAGCAACTATTCCTGGAAACGTGAACCTTACTGTGCCGTTTGCTGAGTTTTCAGTAGGTGCTGTAAAGACTTCGCCGTCTGGCATGTTTTCGTTTCCACTACAATTTATCCATGTTCTGCCTTTAACATTAAAGCTTAGGTCTGTGTCTTCGCCTACAATGCGGATTTCGCTTACTTGGTTTAAGAATTCGCAGTTTCTTTCTTGTTTTTGATGGATTTTTTTCCATTCTGCAATGGGGTCTTCTTTATCCACGAGGCAACTGCTATAAACGAAGTCTTCGTATTCTCCGAGCGACATTGCAGCTTCTTGCGCCTGAGCGTCTATAGGATAAGGCAGAGTCGTCCATCTGAGTTTTCCTTCGGAGACACGTTTATAGAAGTTTTCAGTAAGCTCGCTTCTAGAAGCTGCATGCATCCTAATTTTTGCTGGGTCTACGCTTGTTAATCCTTTGGGGTTTGGTTCGCAATATACGCTTATTCTCACGTCTATGTTTTCAGTCATGAACTTTTCAAAGGGTAGAACAAATTTGAGCTGGTGTTCTTTCGCGTATTTGAAGAAAGTGTATTGAACATCAAGGTTTGCCTTTATCATCGGGTATGTGTCGCTTAACAAACATTCTTTATATATCTCGTTAATTAAGGGAAATGCTAATTCGCTTCCTTGTATGAGCACTTTTTCCTTTGGTTTTACACCCACACTATAATGAACGCAAAGTTTTGCAAGTTTTTCGGTTCTCTGATCAACCATTTAATCCACCATTTTAGAGATTCCTAGAAAGAAAAAATGCAGCTAAAAAGTCTGCTGGTTGTGAAGAGCATTTTCAATAAGCGAATTTCGCTGAGTTCTTGTCTTCCTTAAACCTTTATCAATGCGTAGTCTCCGCTTAATTTCTCATGAGAGTTTTATTGAAAACTCGTTCAGTTTGCATGGTTCTTAAGGCAAATTTTATAAGCGACTACGCTATGGATAGCTGCATCGTGCAAGAAGCAATTTTTGCACATAAAATATGAAGGAGTGAAGTAGTAGATGTCTGAGAAAGAGATGTATAAGGCAGTTTGCGCTGATTGTGGTAAGGAATGCGAAGTTCCCTTCAAACCTGACCCAAGCAGACCTGTTTACTGCCGAGAATGCTGGTCAAAAAGAAGAACCCAAAGAAGAAGATACTAGGTCAAGCTAACCGCTTTGATCAAAAACGGATTTTCCTATAATTTTCCACATTTTAGTGTAAACGCTTGAAATATACAATTATATTCTTTTAAACAAAACCTAAATATTGCGGAAACATGAAAGCAATTGCGAAAGGCATGCATGGGCCGGTAGTTCAGCCTGGTATGAACGCCTGACTTGCACTCAGGAGGTCGGGGGTTCGAATCCCTCCCGGTCCATTTCTTCGCTTGTAACTATCGCATTCTTTCAAAAGTATGTTTCGCTTCTCATTTCATGACTTTTTCTTTTTGCCGTTTATAGACCTTTTTAACGGCCTCTGAAAAACTTAATCCATGCCTTGTATAGGCCATTATCTCGTTTTCGAGGAGTTTTGTTCCTGTTTGGAGTCCCCAATGATTCACATATTGTGTTAAAAGTCTGTTGTAAACCTCTTCACTATCAATTTCCTCCTTCAGAGCCGCAAGCTCAGACCTTCTTTTTTCCTTTTCTACACGCAGTCCCTCTATCGTCATTTCTTCAGGCATTTCTCTTCTTTTCATGAAGCCATAAATCATCATACCAGCGCCTATAAGAGCCATGAATGCACCAGTAGGTACCGAGACTATAGATATGACTATTCCAAATAGCAGAAAGATAATGCCAACGTAAATGGGCGCATAAGTTTTCTCGATATGTCTTCTTCTGAGACAGTTTGGGCACAAATAGAGAATAGCTCTACCACTCTCAGCGCTAAAGTCATAGATGTGAAGACAATTTCCGCAAAAGCTTTCCCCGCAATCATTGCATTTTCCAATAGCAATTCTTTCAGGATGGTTAAAACATCGATATGTTTCACCACCACTCCAAGGTGGAGCTAAGAAAATTCCTCCGCAATATTGGCACTTTACCTGCACGGTATCGGTTGGAATGTATCTTCTCTGGGGAGCGCCACAAAATGGACATATTAGGGGTTTCGTTTCTTCGTTCTTCAACTTGCACCAAGTAGCCTAATGTTAAATTTGTTTAATTACGTTTTGTTGTCTCATATGTTTCTAGTGCCTTTTCTAGAACTTCAAAAGCTTCTGCGATGTTTGGCTTGTCAGGGTTGATGTTCCCAAGTCCTAATCTTATCATGTTCGACCTTACTAATCTGTAACCGTTTTTGAAAAGGAAGAACGCTCCTGGCACTGCGGCTAATCCATAGCTTGGTATTGCATGTTCATTTATCCATTTATACGTGTCCTTTATTGGTAGTTTCATCCAAAAAGTGATGCCAACTTTGTTTGGAAAGAATTCCAAGTGTTTTTCGTTCAACCATCCTTCTGCTTCTTTTTTGAGGCGTATCCATTTTTGCTTATGTCTTTCAAGTCTTTCCTTGTCTTTCGTTAGCAGTTTTAGAGCGATAAGCTGCACGATGTTTGGGCTGTTACCAACAGTATTTACCACATCTCTGTAGAGTTCATCTACGAGCCACTTCTCAGCCAACGCTATACCAAGTTTTAATCCTCCAAGACCGTATGCCTTCGTAAAACTCGTTGTGGCTATGCCGTGCTCTGGGTTTACAGAGAAAACTGTGGGTACGGCGTCCCGATCGAATTCGGCATATATTTCGTCGCATAGCACGTAGAAGCCATATTCATGGGCAACGGTCATTATTTCTCCTAGCTCGCTAGCATCTGATATCGCTCCGCTTGGTGCATGAGGGTTTGTCAATACGACTAATCCTGTTTTTTCTGAGACAACTTTTCGAAGCGCATCCGCATCAAGTCTATAGGCATCATTCTCTATTCTTTCTAGTCTTTTTACATGTGGAAAATACTCTTGCACTTGCCGTAATAGTGGCTCGTAGGTTGGATATTCCACTATTGCTTCTTTTTTCCTCTTGTTCTTTTCTGCTAGACATCTGATTATACGTGCATTTTGACCTGAGGCACCTTCACTCGAAATAAAAACATTTTCAGGTTGCACATGATACCTCTGGACCAGCATTCTGGTAGCCTTAGGGTTGCCATGTGCATAATTGACACCCAAGTCAACTTCGCCTAACACCAGATCATATTTAAAGCAGTTTAGACCGCTGGAGCGGAAATCATATTCTGCGCTTGGCACATTAATGTACCAGTCCAGATATAACGATGGGTACTTCATTTCTTTCACCTAAACACTGTAAAAACATGTTTCTGCTTAACTTTTTCCTCTTTTAGCTGTTTTGTTTTGAATATTCTTTTATGTGATGGTGTGAACATTTGCGTGGGAGCCTCATGAAAATTAGTGAAGTGAAAGGTGCTGTAATTTTGGAGGTGCATGTGAAACCGTGTTCTAGGGAATTTAAAATCGTGGTTGAAGAAGGCGAAATTATGGTTTTCTGCAGAGAAGAGCCGACTAAGGGAAAAGTTAACAAAGAACTAATTAAAGAGTTTTCTAGGCTTTTCCATAATGAAGTAGAACTTGTTTCTGGCTTCGCTTCCAAGCAAAAGAAGCTGTTGATAAAAGGTGTTGAAAAGGTCGAAGTGGAGCGCGTTTTACTGCATAAATGATGGTTTCTAGTCGTTTTGAAGTTTGAACCGTAATATTGCGGCTATTCCTCCGAAAGAATTTTTTAGCATTTGTCCTTCTTCAGTTTCTCCAGATATCATTTCTACTTCAGTGTTTGCATGCTCTGCCAGTTGAGCGAAGTTCTCTATAAGGTCTTGTGTTTCAGCTATGCCTAAGGCTGGAGCTTTGCATTTTGGGCAAGGTTTCCCTGAGAGGCTCTGCTCCAAACTTGTTAACATTTGACTTTTCATGGTGTGCTGTTCCTCGTAGCCGCAAGCATTGCATTTTACCTTAACCCGCGTAATGTCTAATCCCTCAGAAAGAAGCAACGTTCTAACAGCACCTGCTTCTAAAGCCCTTCTAACTTCCACTTCGCCATAAGTTACCATTCCTGTGTCGTGTCCGATTTCATAGAGAAACTGTTGCATTAGCTGCTTTTCCTCTATGTAACGGATTTTCCGCATTATTTCCGGAGCTTTGCCAACAACTTCCTTCACACCCTGCTCATCCACATAAGCCGTGTCAATCACATCCAAAACCTTTTCTTTAAGCATATAATTCAGGTAATCGCCTTTTTCAAAGTCATATTTTGTTGGTCCTGGACCCGCAATTATCAAGCCCTTAAGGTTCTCGATAGGCAAAAATGTTTCATTGGTGTGTTCGCCCACTCGCCTAAAATATTCTTGAAGTCTCATCTCTCTGAGTCTTTCGTATCGTCTGGCTGATTGCCCACCTGCACGAGTTTTTCCAGGTACGCCTGATGTTATTTCTCTCACTATTTCCATTCTTCTACCTTGAAGTGTTGCGAGCGTGGCGGCTGAAGCATCTATGAGGAGTATGCCATACGTTTCTTTTTCTCTTAGAAGTTCTTGTAGGTGTTCTGTGTGGAATCTTGCATCGCACCTGTAGAGGTAGATGTGTATTGGGTCTGGCGGCATGATAACGTAGGTTTCGATTCTTTCGCTTCCCGCCCCATTCTGTGGTATTGCTCCACAGAATATTACTAGTCCGTTTTCTGGGGGTTCTTTAAAGAGTTTGAGGCGTTGCTGAACTTTCACAATAGCGTCTTGAACGTTTTTGCGGGTGGTTGTAGATTTTATGTTTGAGGCTGTGCCGTATTCATCTCTGAGCATGTTTATAACGTCGCTTATCTGCTTTCCCGGCGGGACGTAAAGTGAAATTAGCTCAGTTCCGCGTCCTTCCTTGCTGGCTAGAGCGTTAAGTGTTTTTTTAAGTCTGAATAGTTCCAACGAAGTTTTTTTTGTGCTGCTCAACTGTTTTCACTAGGAGCATTTTAGCCGTAAAGCTAATTGCAAGGCGTCAAATAAGAGTTTGGGAACAAAAGGCTATGTTATCTCTAGAACTTCTTTCAAAAACGCCTTGTATGGACCTAGTTTTCCACCGTAGTTTCCTGCAGAGATTCTAACAACTCCTGGTACGCTTGCAGCAGCTTTCACTCCTTCACTCAAAGCTTTCTTAATCGCATCAACAGTCAAACCGTTAATAACAATTTCATAAACACAATTTACGTTCTCAGGCAACTGCGAATCCAGTACAAGCGTTTTCAATCCTGGACAGAAAGGATGATTCGTTGAAGCTTTAAGCTTATACTTTAATGAGCCAGCTTTCGATCCAGAGCCGCAAATTCCACCTGGAAAGGGCAAGATAACCTCGCTTGCCTTGGTTTTGATGGCTTTAGCTGCTTCTTCAGCTGCCTTAAGCCCGGAAAACTTGTCTTTGGCTAGAATGAGGAAGTTTCCGCCAGCTATGGCTTCTGCAGTGCCGAAAGTGTCTTCTACAACAAAGTCACCTTCCATCACGGGGATTTTCCAAACCTTTCTGTTTCCGACTATTCCTTTTCTTTGAAACCCATCGCCAAACAGTCTTATGCTCCTGCCAACCTTCAACTTTCTCTTGACATTGGGCATTGCGTCAAAGGCTGAGGCTGTTGGGCAGGTCATTATGCATTGTCCTATGCGTAGTATCATCTGGTTTTTCAATTCAAACCTGTTGCGGTTATATATCTGAATTAAGACGCCTATGCGATTGTCTGGAGTTTTGTCTGCTGGTATGATGCCTTCTATGCCTGCTTCAGCAGGAGACATTATCACACTTGTCGCGAAACCAGTTGCAGCCGCCGCTGCAGTCAAAGCCCATCTCTCATTATCAGCAGTTATTAATACGCGACCAGCCCAAAGGGTAAACATTTCAGCGAAAGTATCCACAATTTCACATATGTTTCCAGTTTCCGCTCGGTAAGCAAATGTTTCTTCAATCATTTTGCTTCTCTCCTTTACGAAGATTTTTTCTATTAAGGCAGCCAGTGTTTTTCGGGCTCTATTTTACGGTTCTTTTTCTCTTCAAGCTTCTCAAATATTGCTTTTTTGGCTATTTCGTAAGCTATTTTGTAGTCGAATATGCCTTTAGGTTCTTCTGCTGCTCTTTTAATTAATCCAGCTTCAACTTTGTTTTTGAGTTTTCCTATGACCAACGCACCAATTCCAAGAATATTCGGTAGGATTTCTTCGCCATCAGTTTTTGACTGCAATCCTTCAACTCCTAACGGTGGGATAGCGTTAATATCGGCTACTATCCTACAATTTTTTCCATAGTCTTTGAGAACGTCTAATGGTAGCAGTTGAGTTCCCGCAGCTCCAGCAGAAAGAACTATGTCCGCATTTTCTATGGCTTTTCCAATTTCGTCTGAAGTTTGGGCTTCAACGCCTCGAACTCTTTCACTTTCAAGCTCTTCGTTTATCTTCGTTACCACAGACGAGGCCCTTTGAAGATCGCGAGAAGTAACAATCACGTTAGCCTTTTCTAACGCATAAAGCCTTGCAGCAGTTTGCCCAACAGGTCCAGTTCCAGCTAGCACCGTGACCACTTTATCCGTTAAGTCCCCCATTTCCTTTTTGAGTGAAAGTTCCAAAGTTTTTGCGACGGCGGCTGAGGCTGTTGTGTAGGCTCCTCTTGGGTCAATTATTATTGCAAGTTCAAATGGTGGAAACATACATTTCTTGGCTTTCTCTAAAACGTCATTCACTCTTTTAAAATCGCGTCCATTAACGAAAATTTTTGTGTGTTTTGCGCCTTCGGGCCCTCGTGGAAACATTGCATCATAGACGATTTTTTCTGCGTCTTCAACCATTACATCCTCATACTTTAATATCGTAGCCTCTGGGAAAACATCTATGGTTGTTAATATGTCGAAGGGGCTTGCGTGTTTATCTGTGTCTAAAAAGATGAACACTTTTTTGAATTGTTGTTCTGACAAGGTTGCACCTCTTTAGTTGTTAATACTGTTCAAACGTTTAAAAATTGCCATTGCCGACCTAGATTCTTAGAATGTCTTAAATATTCTAATTGTTATCTTTATAGCGATATGTAGGAGGATGAACATAATTTGACAGAAGTTGTTGAGAAAGGGTTGAAGAAAATCGGAATAACAGTTTCTAAACCACTGTTGGCTATGCTTTGCATAATCTTCGGTATAATAGTAATAGCTTGGAAGGAATCTCTAAACATAATAGTTGGTTTATTCCTTATAATCGAAGGTGTTCTGCTGTTGACTGACTACTTAGAAATTAAAAAACAACAACCAACGCCTTCGCCAGCGTGACATCAGTATCCAAAAAAACTTTCTATTTTTTAACAATCTTGCTTTTCTCAAAAATCTTTAGTTTTGATACGCTTATCATCAAAGGTACGCCAACAAGGAATGAGACGAGCACAACTATTAAATCTTCGATGTATGAATCAATTGCGGCTCCAACAAAGACTAGATAAAGCATTTCAAAATTTCCAAAAAAGTCTGGAAACAAACTGTACAAACCGCATGGAACAAGCAGGAAAACCCTCACAAGCGAGTCTGTAGCTATACAAACAAATGAAATTAAGACTAGCGCGATTGGCAATCGTTTAATATCCGCTTTGAATAAATTTCCGCTTAATTTTGCAGTAGGATAAACTAAAAGCAGAGCAAATAGGATATCTAAAATTGTCCAGAGAGGGAGTTCTCTTCCAAAAGGATGAATAAAATATGCCGAAAGCATTGTTATATACGCTATTAACACTGGTTTCCATTTGGCTTTAGCTAAATAGCCCGCCATCAAAACGCTAAAAGGTTCAGCTATTATACCGAACATCCAAAATGGGTCAGGCTTGATCATTCGAGCGATTGAGCTACCAAGAAGTGCGGCGAAAAACCCGATTTTTGGACCTAAGATTATTCCTTCAATAGATTCTAAGTAGATTCCCCAGTTTCGCCACAGTCCAAACGAGATAAAATACAGCACTGCATGTAACGCCGCGAACAAAGCGGTTAGGCTTACTTGCAAACTTTTTCGCATTTAACCACAATTTTTACTGGTGCAAGTTATTCAAAAATTTTTGCCCATTTTTTGCGGTTTCCGTTTAAGCTCCTAAAAATAATTGAATAAGGAAAACTATTAATGCTGTGAAGGCGCCTACTGTGAGCATTGCCACGCCGTAAAACCAACCGTTTTCTTTTGCTACTTTTCCGAGGTATATGCCTAATAGGAAAAGTGTGATCAGCGAAAGTGCTAAGGAAGTTATATAGGCGTCCCATATGGGCATCAATCCTGCTGAAACAAGGATAAAAGGTGTTAATGAAATGATTGCCGTTAAGGCTGGTGATAACCCGTCGATGAAAGCTACGTAAAATGTGACAAACCGTGCTGCTTCATAATGAATTGGATCAACGTTGTTATTTGTGGCTACTTCCATTTCTTTTAAACGGCGTTCTCTTTCAGCTTGTTCAGCCATTAAAGCTCCAAAGAAACCTGAAAACCCCATTGCTAGGCAAGCTCCTAAACCAGCTAATACGATTATTCCTGATTTTGAAACTCCAGCTATCCATGAACCCAAAACTATGCCGAAAACTGTCATGGCTCCATCGAATCCGTTCATCACAAAGTATCTTCTGGCTATACCGCTTGCCTTTGTAATGCGGAGGTAGACTCTAACCTTTTCGAAGAACTTTCTGAAAAGTTTACTCAATTAGTATCTCTTCACCGTGAAAGGGCGGAATATTATGATTCATCTTTAAATTCGGGTTTTATTACCGCAATTGTTTAATATAAAGGTTTATGATTCTGAATACTCCACGAGATGAATTCGTGATGGCGCTTGCTGAAAATTTGGAAAAGCTTTCAAACGCTTGCGGTGTCGCTGGTAGAGAAGAAGAAGTTAGGAGTCTGATGAAGAAATTCTTAAAACCCAATGTGGATGAAGTTGAAGAGGATAAGCTTGGGAATGTTATCGGAATAAAAAAAGGAAAGAAAAATGCACCTAAAGTTATGCTTGCTGCTCACATGGACGAAATAGGCTTGCTTGTGAAAACGGTTTCGAAGGAAGGCTTTCTACAGTTCACGAAAATAGGTGGAATAGACGACCGCATCCTACTAGCCCAAAAGGTCATAATCCACACAGAAAAAGGGTCCCTGCACGGAATAATTGGTTCGAAGCCTCCTCATATACAAAAAGAAGAGGAACGCAAGAAAGTCCTCACCTATGATGAGCTATTCATAGATATTGGAGCCGAAAGCCAAGAAGAAGCCAAGAAAATGGGAGTGAAAATTGGAGATTCTGTGGGTTTTGACATGAAATTCGCGAAAGTTGGAAAAAATATTGTAATCGGCAAGGCTTTCGATGATCGTGTTGGATGCGCTGTTATGGTTGAGGCAATGAAGCGACTTGGAAAAACAGAATGCACCATTTATGCTGTTGGAACGGTTCAGGAAGAAGTTGGCTTAAGAGGAGCGACAACAGCTGCTTTCGGGATACATCCAGATGTTGGCATCGCGCTTGACGTGACTATAGCTGGTGATACGCTTGGAGTGAGAGAATTTGAGGCGCCGATAAAAATGAGGAAAGGTCCGTCATTAACGGTTGCTGATTATGGGCTGATAACGCATCCGAAGGTTTTACGGTTGCTGGTTGATGCTGCTGAAGAAAACAAGATTCCCTATCAGCTTGAAGCAGGATTGCCAGGCTCAACCGATGCAGCACGTATATCCTTAACAAGGGAAGGAGTGCCAAGCGGCGTCATATCAATACCAACACGTTACATTCATGGTC
>CAYZEP010000027.1:0-16854 GCA_964477645.1 uncultured Candidatus Bathyarchaeia archaeon
CTCATGGAAGGCCTAACACGAATATAGTATGCGATGCCTATGCAAACAAAGGTTAAAGCTACTGCGCTCGCTGCTCTTTCTATAGGAACATGTAAAAGAAAGTAGCTGATGGCTCCCGAAACGATTGTTAGGAGCAGGGTAGCTATCCAGAGAGGCTTCCACCAACGGGGCTTTGAAGCTTTAGCTTTGACCTCAGACATAGGTTTTCAAGATAACGATGCGTACGCTCAAATTTAAGAATAGAGGTGAAGGCGTGAAACTTTTTTAATGACGATGACAAGTCTTTAACGTGATATTGTGATGTCAGAAATGGACCAATTATATGCTGATACGCTAACACCGTAGGGGTAGGCTCATGAAGAAAAACAGAAAATGGTGGGAGAAGAAAGGGTATTGGGGCTCTGCATCGTATTACCGTGGGTGCTTGTCCCCGCCATTAACTTCTTTTTCTTCCCTGAGATACCGCTAAGTAGGTCTCTCGTTTACGCCATAGCCTCATCTATTGGTATCTTATTGGCATATTTTGCATGTATAGGGAAACTTATTTTCAAGATTCAACCAAAAACCTTACGGCGCATAATCTTCATTGCGTTCGGTGCCTTCTGTGTAGGGTTTCTATCATGGGCCTTCATCGTTCTTCCATTGGCATCTTATTTCAACATACCTGGGCCTATCGTGATTTTGTTGTTGTTCGTTTTGATGATGGTCTGCGCCTTAATTGTGGACACAATCATGAAAAGGAGAAACTATCAACCCTTTATGTAGAAGAGCGATGGTCTGATGGATTATTTATACGGTTTGATTTTATTCGCGGTTGCCTTTCTCCTGATAGCGTCGGCCTTCATCCTCTATGGCCCCGAACACCTCAAAAAATTATGGCTTGAACACAAGAGAAATCTTAAGAAATGTCGGTATAACCTCATCGTCACCCTTAGTTGCTGCATAATTATTTTAATCTTTAACATGATTGCGTATTATCGACTGGTTCCCTCCGAATACTCGCACCTTTTCATGCTCATAATAGTAATCACAACGCCAATTCTCGCCCATCATTCTCATCATTAATGCCATCCTCGCTATTCGAAAAATCGTAAAAATGAGAGAGTCAGGTCCATAACTCCTTCAATGAAATGATCAACCTTCATCAATTATTTGCCTGCGGCAAATGCCACAATAGGCTAATAGGCCTACAATGAAAACGTAGAACAAATAATAATTAAAGAGAGCGTTGGTTAGATATTCTGAAGTTAAAAGCCCTAAAGAAAGCAGAATCATCATCCAGAAGGCTATACGTTCTACTTTCTCCGTTGCTACGATTAATGGACTACGCTTTGCAAACACAAACATAATCCACGCAACTCTGGAAATCAATCCAGCTATTATGAGCACAAAAAGCATAAGCCATAGTCCAAAAGGCAACACCCTCAGGTCTTTCCAAAAACCCTTTTGCACCCAATTTTAGGTCATCCTCTTCACGTTCTATCAATTTTGCAAGAAACCCATCGGCAGTCGTTCTTTTTCAACCATAGCCAAATCCTATAGTAATCACGCTGGCATCTCATGAAAGAAAATTTAATTTTTGCTCCACTTTTATCACGATATTCCTCGATACATTTTTTCTTTATTTTACGTATAGTGTTTTGCTCAGTTAATATAGATAGAAATAACATGGGGAATCTAAACGAGGATTTAAATCTACTCGGGCCCGCCATCATGAGAAATGTAAGTGTGAAAGAGAAGGGCGTCTTCAAGAAGCAATTTTGTTCCCGACCTTATATCACTCTTATGGTTCATAAGAAACGAGTTTGCAGTGGATTTAGGATTTAGTCAGTTTGCCCAATACATCCTTTTCCAGGAAGTCTTCGTCTATCTTGAAGGTCTCGGGTTCTTCTATTTCTAATATAGCCCTTAAGGCTTCAGAATCAAGCTCGCGGACAAGCCTAAGTATCTCTTTCTTGGCTGATTCAATATGTTTTCTGAGCGCTTCCTTATTTTTGTGCATGCCTCCCGCCAGTAGGCATATCTTTTCCATTTTTAAGAACCACTCAATTTTTCGGGATTTCATGTTTATGTCAAACGTTATTGGCCCCGCCACGCAAGTCTCTGGCTTTACAGGATGAACCAGACATTTTCTTGTCTTCTTGTCGTAAAAGACGCAATACCCTTCAGCATCTTCTCTTGGAAAAGTGTACGATGCCTGAACAAACGCATTTTCAATAGGAATTTTTTGTTCTTTCAAATATGCCTCTATAATTTTTCTACGTTTAGCGCTTATTGGAGGCCTAGCATCTCGGCAGCAAAGGATTTTACATTCACCACAGACATCGAAGAAATTGTCTTGTCTTTTGCTCGCGATGGACATTGGGACTCCTTCATCATCTTTTCAGAAATACGGTTGATTATCCGAGAGATTCTTTATAAGTTTTGAGTAAATGTTGACTAGTGCTTCCCTAAAATCTGTTTTCTGAGCTTTTCTCTTGACTTTTTCTCTTATAATTTCTGATAAACTCCCCTGTTCTATCCTTTTCTGTACTATCGGAAGATACTTCTTCTCTTCTTCAGTCGCGTTTCCCCAAGCAATTTTGAAAAAGTGTTGACAAACTTGTCGGGCAGTTGACCCGTGTGGATGCAGAACCTTTGCCTTTAAACCGCTTGTTATAATCGACCTAAAGTCCTTCACTAAGATTTCGTGAGGTAGAAACTCGTTTTTTTCTCTCATCAACCCTCTCAACACAGCTCTTATGAAACAACTTAATGCTACATCCGATTTGACGCATTCCTGCTCATCCATCACCCGTATTTCAACAGCCTTTCTGTCAAATCGAAAAATTGCACCGCGCGAATTAACCCAATCCTTGTAAAGAAGATGCTCCTTTACCCCAGCATTAGCTAAATCCAAAGAGTATTTTCCAATAATCTCCTTTTCATATTGCCCAAACGAGGAAACATACTCCGGAACCACATCTCCAGTCACAGATGGCACTTCCCTTTGGTTTAACATATAAAAAAATAGTCTGTTATCGACGTTTTCTCCAAGCCTTCCTTCATAAACAGGCGATGAAGCAGAAATTGCTGGTAAGTAAGCGCATATGTTTGCGAGTAAATTATGCAGTAAGATGCCATTTTCTTCATTAGAGTAAGGAAGGTTCAACTGAAAACTTTGAATGTTGAGCCACCCGTGCCGTTTAAGGTTGAAAACTTTGCTGTAAGCATCGTAAATTTGCCGATGACGGTGTGGCCACACTCCCGTGTCTTCAAGTCTAAGTAAGGGGTGCATTCCTACTCCTAGAAGATGAGCCCCATATTTGCTCTCTAGAAAATCCAACATCGCTAAAACTGCTTCATGCATGGTCTCATCGAAGCTTTCAGGTGATTTAAAAGGCGCGTTAGGCTTGATTTCCATAACATGCATCTGGAGTTCTTTTCCGAAGGTAAAGTGAGGCTGTTCTACGAAGTTGACAATGCGACCGCAAAAATCTTTTATAACCTTGTCCACGATAGGTAAAGCTTTCAATTCTTCGTCAACCAATGAAAACTCGTGTTCTGGACCTAAGACCTCTAGAGGTTTGTACGTATCCGTTCCTCTTTCACTGTAGTTGTTGCCCGAAATTTGAATATAAATGTACAGTTAATTTTAAATACGACTGCTGCAATACCGTGCATTCAATCATCTGGTGTCACATGCGTGTTGGTCGTCTCAAACATCGACCTAACAACAAATTTGCCCATAATGAAACCATCGACGTTTCTCGAATCATCAATTAAAGATTTTACTCTCAACATCAATAACGATTATCGCTACCTGAAAACAGGATACTATGTGTCTTTGCACGCGGAAATTCTGGGTAATCCCGTAATTCCCTCAAGCGAAGACATAATCGACGCCAACAGAACACCCATTCTGCTGCTTAGAGCTTCAAAAGCTGGAATTCCAACTATGCCTTGTTTGGTAACGGGCTCAGTGAAACAAATAATTTCTGAGTTCAATTTTCCAGTGGTGGTTTTTGCCGTCAACCCATTTTCATATGAAGGCTTTAGAATTGCAAAAAACAGAAGTGCGCTTTACAGGGTTGTCAAAAGTTTAGGCATGAACTACAAGTTCGCTGTTTGTGCACAACCTCTTAAGGGTGAAATGATTTCGTTTAAGTCCATCTTTGGAAAATGTGAGTTTGAAGGGGATTTAAGAAAAATCTCGGAGAAGGTTTACGAGGTATTTAAGATTCCGATTTGCAAGTTACATGTTCAACTTATTGAAAAGGATGCCTATTTATGTGGGCTTCAACCAGTGAAAAAAGAGGAAATTTTCCCAGTTGACTTGAGAATGATTCGTGAAGAAATTTCTCAAACTTCTAAGAATGGTGAAAACATCGTTGGCTAGCATAGCCTGCTTTGTAGAGAAATACAATTTTACAGACCCAAAAGAAGCCATGGCACTCCAAAACTTCAAGATTGCAGCAGAAAGAATAGGTCACAAATTTAACTTCCTGTTCAGAGAGAATCTTTTGGAAATTCCGAAATACGACGCCGTGTTCATTAGAGCTACCACCGATCCGCTTTACACTGCATATATAGCTTCTAAGACCGCTTGGGAACTTGGTCTAAATGTGATTGATGATCCGAAATCAATACAGATTTGCGGAAATAAGATTCATTTATACGCTCTTTTCAGAAAATACAACGTTCCCCACATTCCAACAATTTTCTTAAACAAGGATGAGTTCCATCACAAACGGATTTGCGAGACCTTCAAAATCTTTGGAAGACCAGTCGTGGTAAAGGCGCCATACACAAGCTTTTCAAAGTATGTGGAAAAAGTCGCCTGCGAAACAAGTTTTCGAGAGGTTGCTAAGAGATTTTTCAGAAAATCCGACGTTTTGGCAGTACAGAAGTTTATGCCTACAGCCTTTGACTGGAGAGTAGGAGTCTTAAACGGCGAAGTTTTGTACGTATGCAAGTATATGGTGCCAAAAGGCAGATGGAAACACGGCGCCAAACGCAGAGGCAAACCCAGCTTCATCTGGGGACGCACAATCTCACTCAAAAGAGAGAACGCACCGACACAACTAAAAGAAGTCGCATTGAAAGCTTGCGAAGTTGTTGGACATGGGCTCTACGGAGTTGACATAAAAGAATTCAACGGCGATTATGTAGTAGTGGAGGTCAACGATAACCCAAGCATATACGCAGGCTACGAAGACCTGAGAAGCAAGGACCTCTACGAAAAAATAATAGCGTATCTTGTCGATTAAGATAAAGAAATACAAACCGTTTGGCTCATTCCACGACGTACTTTTTCAAAAGCTGCTTTAGATCTTTTGCCTTCTGAGCAAGCTCTCCGCTTTCAAAGTTGTTAATCTCGAACAATCGTGGCAGTTGTTGGTACAGTTCTGGCATTTTTAAGATTTCTTCTATCTGTTCGCGAATCCACTTGTCGTACGCGATGGGATAAGTTCGTTGGGAGATGAAGAGAGCTTGAAGAAACTCGCGAAAAGCGTCATAAAACCGATGAAAAGCCTGAAAGTACAAACCTCTATTCACGTACAGCGGGATGTGATCAAGGTTATTGAAGTAATAGCGAAGCACCATGGCAAGTCTTTCACAGCGAAGGCTCTCGTCATAGTATGGCAACCATTTATCTTTGAGGCGCCTAAGGCTGTTACCGCGTTCCCAGAGAGGTGCACTATACACCAAAGTGTTGCCTATTTCCAGTTCGAACTCATCAGGCCCAGAAGTCCAACCTCGCGGTTTTGGCGCAAAGCAGCCATCAATGAATTCTAGGTCAACATGCGAATATTTGCCTACTTTCCGCAGTTTCTTGAAGACAGCCTCTTTCTCGTAAAATTTGCACCATTGTTTTTCCAACACAGCTTTTTTGGTCGAAAGTACCTTTGAAGGCACAAGAACAGCAATGTCTAGGCAACTGTCCCGAGTAGCCTTCCCGCGAGCGCAGGAACCCGTAAGAATTACTGCTTCTACGTCTGGAAATGCAGAGAAGAAACTTGCAATGGTTTTGGAGGCTCTTTCATGTTCCTCTGATGGGTACTTTGCAGCTATACGCATGTTTAGATCCTCATCATTTTTCGACATCTATTTATTCTGACATTAATAACTTGTCATGTTTAATGGAGAAGATAGTTCATGAGGCTGAAGGATACAGTTGAAGATTTCGATCTGTCTAAAAGCATGTCCGTTGACGATTTTGTTTTGCAGATGGAAAAGGCTTGGGGTTTCACCGCGGGGAAACTGGCTCTGGGCGTGAGAATCCTAGAGAACATGATTAAGGATGGTGAATGCGTCAAGTTTCTCTCTTTTACTGGAAACCTTGTGGCTACAGGAACTAGAGGTGCTTTGAAAGAACTTGTAAAACGTAAACTTGCTGATGTTATAGTTACAACTTGCGGAACTCTTGATCACGACATTGCCAGAAGCTGGAAAAAATACTATAAAGGCTCGTTCGTCATGAATGATGCGAAACTTCATGAAAACAGCATAAACCGCTTGGGAAACGTCCTAGTTCCCAGCGAAAGTTACGGCATAATAATCGAGCAGAAAATGCAGGCATTACTACAAAGCCTATGGAAAGAAGGAGTGAAGGAAGTTTCAAGCAGCCAATTGTGCCGAGAAATCGGAAAACGCATATGCAATGAAAGCTCAATCCTCTACTGGGCAGCCAAGAACGACATACCTGTTTACGTGCCAGGCTTCACCGACGGCGCAGTCGGTTATCAAACGTGGCTTTTTTCGCAAGACCACGATTTCAAACTTGACTTGCTAAAGGATTCTGGAGAACTTAATGAAATTGTGTTTACGGCGAAGAAGACAGGCGCATTAATTGTCGGTGGCGGAATATCCAAACATCACACGATATGGTGGAATCAGTTCAGAGACGGATTAAATTATGCTGTATACATAAGCACTGCCGTAGAATGGGACGGAAGTCTCTCTGGCGCAAGACCGAGAGAAGCAGTTTCCTGGGGCAAGATAAATGAAAAAGCAGACCGAATTATGATTGAGGGTGATGCTTCACTTGTCTTACCAATAATGGCAAGTTCACTAGTAACTAGATTAGGAAAATCTTAGAAACATGATTAAAAAGTCAAGCCGAAGCCACTCGCCCAAAAGAATTAGATGGTTGCCTTTTGTGGTTTTCTGTAGAAATTGATAAAAACATGTGTGCTAGTCTAAAAGGCAAAAGGGATGAAAATGCCGATTTCAAAGAAAGAATTAGCCAAAATGATAGATTCTACAAACGTTAAGGCTACAGCTACAAAAAGCGAAATTGAAAACTTGTGCCGAGAAGCAGTTGAGTACGGATTTCGATGCGCGGTTGTTAATCCAGTTTATGTAAAATTTGCCGCAAAGCTCTTGGAAGACTCGGATGTTAAGGTTTGTTCAACAGTAGGGTTTCCGTTCGGCGTTTCGTTGCCAGAAATAAAGGCGTTGGAAGCTGTCAAAGCCGTGGAAGACGGCGCGGATGAATTAGACATGGTTATTAATTTAAGTGCGTTGAAGTCCGGTGATTATGATGCTGTAAAGCGAGATGTAGCCGCTGTTACGGATGTTAAACGCTTGTCAAAAGAGATTATCGTCAAAGTCATTATTGAAACTGCTTATCTAACAAGGGATGAAAAAGTAACTGCGTGTAAACTTGCCAAAGAGGCTGGAGCAGATTTTGTGAAAACCTCAACGGGTTTGTTTGGCAAGGGAGCAACAGTTGAAGATGTTAGGTTAATGCGGCAAACCGTAGGTAAAGACATGGGTGTTAAAGCGGCAGGCGGAATTAGGACATATGCAGATGTAGTGGCGATGATTGAGGCTGGCGCAAACAGAATCGGAACGAGCACGGCGGTTGCAATAATTAAAGGGGCACCACCCTAATATTCACATTCTTTCAGGCGCCACTACGCCGATGAGGTTAAGCGCATTTCTTAGCACCACTTTTACGGCATCAACTAAGGCGAGTCTTGCGTCACTCAGTTCTTGTGGTTCAGCCTTTATCACGGGCAACGCATTGTAAAAGGTGTTGAATTTGTCGGCTACAGCGTTTGCGAAGTCAGCGATAAGGTTAGGCTTAAGAAACTCTGATGCTTCGATGAACACATCTGGGAAACTAGCCAGCGCCAAGATTATCTCTTGCTCTAATTTTTCGTTTAGCAGTTCGTAGGCTGGTTTTTCAGGTTTTCTTGCAGCTTTCCGCATGATGCTACATGCTCTTGCATGCGTATATTGAATGTAGGGTGCACTATTCCTTTCGAAATTCAGCACTCTGTCCCACGTGAACACAACGGGTTTTGAAGGATCAACCTCAACGAGTGCATAGCGAACTGCGCCTATGCCAACGAAGTTTGCAATTTCCTGTTTTTCTTTCTCCGACAATTGTGGAGAACGCTTCGAAACTTCTTCGTAGGCTCGTTTTACTGCTTCGTCCATAACTTCATCAAAAGTTATGAAGCGTCCTCTTCGACCTGACATTTTGTAGCCAGCAAGGGTCAACAAGTTATAGGCAAAGTGAACAAAGTTGTCCGCGTACTTGCTGTGACCCAGTGCGTGCAAGGCTATTTTCAATTGCAACTGAGCTAATGTCTGCTCCATGCCTATAACATTGATAAGCCTATCTGCCCTTTCAAACTTCCATAAAGTGTAGGCAATGTCTCGCGTGGTGTATAGTGTTGTTCCGTCGGCGCGCACAAGTGTTAAGGGAGTAACTTCATAATCTTCTCTCAAGCCGAGTTTTTCTCTCAAGTTAAGCTCTCGAATCACCTTTCCAGCGTCGAATTCCAGAACACCACCTAAGGTGAAAACGTATGGTGTCGTCTTCAGAAGCTGAAGAACTTCCGTAACTTTGGTGCTCCATACGAAATCGCTTTCCCAATCCCATGAATCAAAGAAAACTCCTCCACGGCTCAGCGTCTCCTTAAAACCTTGTAGGCATAATTCGCTAACCTCTCTTATGAGCCGTGTGGCCTTCTCACGTCCTTCTTCGTAAGCTTGGTTTAGCTTGTTGACCTTGTTTTCAGGGTCTTTGTCCTCGCTTATCTTCTCTAGAAGCTTTTCGAAAAGCTCTGGATGTTTACCTTTAAGCTCAAAAGCCACAGACATCCAATCATCAAGTTCCCTATTAATCTTAGCAACCTCTTCATCTGCTGCAACCGCTTTTGCACATTCAAGTTCCCTTTTTAAACGATTAATTTCAACTAGGCAGCTTGCGACTGTGTAGATCATACCAAGAAAATGGTCTGGTTTCCCCTCTGGTTTGGGTCTTCCCAGCTTTTCGTACCCATAAGCCATGACAGAGGATTGACGGCCAACATCATCAATGTAGTAGTGACGAAAAACTGTGTGCCCTCTAGATGCGAGTATGCGAGCAATAGAGTCGCCAAGCATTGGGTTTCTAGCTGTTCCAATGTGTATTGGGCGGAGCGGATTCGCGCTTGTGTGCTCAACGATTATTTTTAAGGGTTTTTCTATTTTGACAAAACCGTATTCAGTATCAAGTTGCCTAGCTGAGTCAACAGTTAAGGCTGAAAACTTTGCAAAATCCACATGAAAGTTTACATATCCTCCTCCAGCAGAAACGACACGCTCGATCAAAGAAAACTTTCTCTTATCCATAGCTTTAACTAAACGTTTAGCTAAAACAAGAGGCTTCTCGCCAAACTGCTTAGCAAGCTCAAAACATAGTGAAGAAGCCAACTGCCCAAACTCTGGATTTGGCGGCTTTTCCAATGCCAAATTTGCAATTTGCAATTCAGGAAAAACCTTCTTAAGAGCGCCTTCTAGAACAGTTTCACATTCCATGCGGAACACGGCGAACGGATTCTCGGAAACCATCAGCACGTTCTCCAAAGATTCTCTAAAACTTTAAGAGTTGAAGTTATATTTTAATGTGAAAATTACTGCATATTTAAACACGGATGCAAACAACTATGAAAACGAAAATAATCTTTTCAGAAAAATGCTTAGGCTACGGGTCTTGGCATATCGAAAGCCCAGAAAGAGTTAGAAGAGCCCACGAAATTCTGAAAGACAGGGGATACGAGTTTCTCACGCCTGAACCAGCTTCAGAAGATGATTTGCTCAGAGTACATGACACAGATTACGTTTGGAATCTTAAAAAAGGTCTGATTGAAGACCCTGACACCCCAGCGTACGAAAACATTTACGAGTATGCAAGACTTGCGGCTGGAGGAGCAATTTTAGCAGCCAAGGTTAATGGATTCTCCATTATGAGACCGCCAGGACACCACGCAGGGAAAAACGGCGCAGCATTAGGTGCATATACAAGAGGGTTCTGCTATCTGAACAACATTGCGATAGCCGTAAAACATTTGGGCAAATCAACTTTGATTTTGGACATAGATGGGCATCATGGAAACGGAACACAAGAAATCTTTCTAGGAGATGAAAAAGTAGCATATGTTTCTTTGCATCGACATCCACATTATCCAGGCACAGGCTACATTTCAGAGGCGAATTGCTTAAACTTCCCATTACAAGCTGACTGCGGAGATGATGCGTATCTGAAAACTCTAGACGAAGCCCTAAACAAAGTTGGCATTAGCAAGTTTGAGATAGTAGCAGTGTCAGCTGGATTTGACACTCACATAGGAGATTTAGCATCACTTGGCTTAACTGAAAAAGGTTACTTAGAAATAGGAAAGCGAATAGCGTCACTAAACAAACCTACGTTTTTCGTTTTGGAAGGTGGCTACTCAGGCGAAAACATCGGAAAAGACATAGACCAACTGCTAAAGGGATTAGAATCCATAGCCTAAACATTTGAAATTAAAAGGTAGTAGACTTCGCATTTGTTCAGGTTTTGGTTTATAATTTTTGACTTTCACAAAAACAAAAAAGGAAGGGTAGACTAGTGGTTTCCAAACTTGTTTCTATATACAAGCTGGTAGATAGTCTTGCGGTCCTTCTTTGGGATTTCGTGACGTGCATGTCCAATTGGCAAAAGCGATATCACTCGATGTGTCCGCGGAACTTCCAAAATCTCTTTCACCTTAGCCTCAGCAGAATTTCTACGTTCTTCTATGTCAAGAACTCCAATCCAACAAGAGTATAACCCTAAGCTGTAGGCGGCTAAGACCATGTTTTGTGAAGCTGCAGCACCGTCTTCTATGAAATGAGACGGATCTTCTGCAGGGTCAACGGCAACTGCGATACAAGCTGGTGCTTCTTTCAGTCCCTGTGTAAAGACTGTTGGAACAACTTCGCTCAGTCGTTCTTTGGTGTTTTTATCGGTTATAACTATGAAGTTCCAAGGTTGCTTGTTAAGCCAAGAAGGCGCCCATCGTCCTGCTTCCAAGATAGCATTAATCTTCTCTTCTTCCACCTGAGTTTCTTCAAATCTTAAAATAGTACGCCTGTTTTTTATGGCGTCTAAGACAGGATTGGTCATTTTCATCCTCTCAATGGATTTTCAGTATTTTAAAACGCGTATTTAAACATTTTAAATTTTCATTTGTTGTTTTCGTGTTTGGTACGTGGTTATGGTGATGACTGCCATTACGATTATCACAGCAGCCACTAAGTTCCTTATGGTTAGTGGTTCGCTTGCCAGTGCCCAGCCTAAAAGCATTGCCACAATGGGATTAACGTAAGCGTAAGTTGAAACTCTAGCAGGCGTGCTCACCTTCAGGAGCCAGATGTAGGAAGTGAACGCCACGAGCGCCCCGAACACAACAAGATAAACCCAAGAAACCAAAGAACGGACAGACACCAAGTCCAGCCTAATCCGCACCCATTCGCCAGTAATCAAACTTGCCACAAGCAACAACACTCCACCCGCAATCATCTCCATACCCGTGGCTAATAACGACGAACTCGAAATCTTAGCTGAACGCGAATAAAGTGAACCATTTGCCCAAAGAAATGCGCCAAACACAACCACTCCAGCCCCAGCAAAGTCAACACTGCTTGCACCCAAACTTTCCACACCACCAAGTAACAAAACAACACCAGCAAATCCCAAAACCAAACCAGCAATAATCCTAAAACTTGGTCTAGATCTACTATGCAGCGAATCCAAAAACACCATCCACAAGGGCACAGTAGCAACCAACAAAGAAGTCAAACCCGAAGGCACCGATTGCTCCGCCCATACAACCGCGCCATGTCCACCCATCAACATCAACCCACCAATCACAAACGCGCTACCCCAATGAGACTTCGACTCACTTGAAGCACCACGCAACCGCGCCCAAAAATACAGAACAGCGCCAGCAACAACAAACCGTGTTCCAGCCATAAAAAACGGCGGAACCGATTCAATAACAAACCTAATAGCCAAATAAGTCGAACCCCAAATAAGATAAACAGCCAAAAACGCCAAAGCCACTTTCGCCCGCAAACTCACCATAACACCAACCGTTTACTAAGAAACAAACCATTAACACTTGCCCGATTTAGTCCTTTTGCCAGCCCTAACATCTATTCACTCACAAAAACCTAGAGGATAGGGTCCGTATTGGTTGTGCAGCAAACCAAACAAACATACAAAAACCAGAAGCAAACCAGAAAAACGATAGAAGGGTATCAAATTTAGGAAGATTTCCAACCCTAAAATCGATTCCACAACCATTAATATTACTACAATAGTTTTAAACGGGCCCGCTGGGATTTGAACCCAGGATCCCCGGCTCCGCAGGCCGATGTCCTAATCCGTACTAGACTACGGGCCCACAAAACAAATATTAGGGGTAGATAAAAAGAGTTTACTAATCCTCGCTATTCAATTCTTGTTTAAGGTTCTTTTTAGTGCGGCAATCACGTTTTGCTTTTTCATCGCTAAAATATACGGTCCTAATCTTGGTCCTTGTGGCACACCTATAAGGATCATGTATAGGGTTTTGAAGAAGCTGCTTGGTTGTAAGCCGTGTTTCTTGGCTGTGTTGAATATGGCGTTTTGTATTTTTTCCGCTTCATCTTCAATCTGTAAGACTTCAATTAATTCCGTTACCGCATTTTTCTCTTCGCTGGTTAGGCTTACTGCTGTTTCTTTTATTTCCTCGAAATCCTTTATCCAACTAAATGCATATCCAATTCGCTCTTTCAAGCCCTCACCAAGTGTTTGGCTTTTCTGCAAATAGCCGTAATTCTGAAGCGTTTCGGTAATGAAATTTTCTTCACGCCCTTTCGGCGCCATCTTAGCCAAAAAAGTCAGCAGATTATACGGCACGTGAATACTCGGTTTGGCTGGAGGCTTCAGAACCCAGCAGTACTCGTACAGACCCCGAAGCTTGGCAGTCTCCTTCTCATCCCTCAGCATTTTCTTCCCGAAATACAAGTCTTCTAAATAATCCATCTCGTTCATGTAGGAAGGAATGTCTGCAACATCCAAAGTGCGAGTCCCAACAAACCGCTTCAGCATCAACAAAAGCAATGATTGAGGAGACCCATAACGAAACCAAACTTGCGGTGTAAAAACGTTTCCTGTTGACTTTGAAATCTTTCGACCGCTCTTGTCTAGAAACATCTCGTACTTTGCATGGGAAGGAGGCTCATAACACAGTATTTCACGGCAAATCCTATCGTTAATTCGAACGGAATCAGCTATATCCTTGCCATAAGCCTCAAATCTTATGTCCAGAGCTCTCCATCTTGCAGCAAACTCTCCCTTCCAACTTAATTTCCCTTCACCCTTCGTTACGTCAACTTCACCCTTGAAGCCACATCCCTCAATCCATCTGCCCTTAATCTCCATGCCTTCACAAACGTAGAGAACCTTATTTTCTCTAGGCAAAAAGTCTAAGGCTTTAGTCGTGTAAATGCGTCCACAGTTTCCGCACACCGCAAAATAGGGCAACACCTCAATATAACGTTCCTGCCCCACTTCCTCCTTAACTATTTCACCAACCTTCTTCGCATTCAAAAGTAACGCTTGAACTTCCTTGTCCAGCAATCCTTTTTCATAAACCTCCTTTGCAGACATATAGCAATATTCAATACCACACTTGTCCAAAGCCTCAAGCAACAATGAGCTCATGTGTCTACCATAACTTTCATGACAACTAAAAGGGTCAGGAATGTTCGAAACAGGGAAACCCAAATACTTTTCCAATGATTTTGGCAATCCAGCCGGAACCTTACGTAAACCATCCCTGTCATCACAGAAAGCAATCAATTCTGAACGGCAACCTTGCTCCCTTAAAGCTAATGTAACTGCATAGGAGCGCGCAGCGTCGCCTAAACTTCCAATGTGAGGGAAGCCAGAAGCTCCCAAGCCCATTTCAGTCCTAACCACATCGAGGTTTCTGCCCAGCTTACGCTCTCTTACAATTATCTTTGCGGCCATCTTGTCGTACCAAGTGCCGTGACCGATTATTTTCTCGCTCATTTTAGATCTTACGCTCTTATAGCATAAATCAGATTGTGGATAAAAATGTTACAGAAGGTCGACTACATATCATCTCAGTACCATAAAAAACGTGCAAACATGCGAGACAAAGTAGAAAAAAGAGAGTGAGGAAACTACTCAATTTTCGCTCCGCAATTTGGGCAGAATTTGGTTCCTTCTTGGACTTCAGCTTTGCATTTTGGACATTTGGCAGTTGCTTGAAGTGGATTTCCGCAGTTACCACAGAACTTCGTTCCAGCAGGGTTCGATGTTTGACATTTGGGACAAGTGATGGTGCCAGCTACCGCCACTTGCATTGGTGCGCCACAACTGTTACAGAACTTTGCTGTCTGTGGGTTCTGAAAGCCACATTTGGGGCAAAGTACCATAGGCGCCGCTTGCGCTTGTGCTGGTTGCTGAAGCACCTGTGGAAGGATTACTGCTCCCGCTCCCACCGCTGCTCCTGGACTTTTAGATAGGCTTTCACTTGACTTTTGAACAGTTTCCATTCTGAGAACCTCTGCCCCGCTGACTCCAGTCTTTATATAGAACAACCTGTCTCTCCACTCTGGAGTTGTGTCGATTCCTTCAAATTTCACATCGATTAGTTCAAGACCTACCCGAGAGAAAGCATCAAAGAGAACATTCTTCGAAAGAAGGCTTGTCTCGTCAAGTTTGCCGTAAACATCAGCCAGCGAGTATTGACTCATTGTGTCGATAAGTCTCTCGTTGAAGTAACCTCTCAAGAAATCTTGCAGTCCATCTGTGGTGAAAGCTCCTTGTCCGCCTACGACTTCATTAACGAAGAGATTTGGCTCTTCAACTCTAAACCAGAAACCCCCGAAGAATTTGAGGGGGGCAAGCTCCTTTGTCTGCCCTTGAGCTCCGAATTTTCCCTGAAACTGCTTTAATGAAACAAACACGACTGTCGATCTGAATGGAACCTTGTCAAATCCTGCAATCTTCGAAAAAACTTTTGTCAACAGTGGAAGGTTCATTGTAGACAAGACATGACGTCCAGCCCTAAAGACATCGTACGCTTTGCCATCCCTGAAGAAAACTGCAGCTTCGTATTCGTGGACAATAAGGTTGTCTCCCCAGCCGATTTCCTCGACTGGATATTTCCAAACGATATCTCCTTCTCTTGCTCCAACCCATTCAATAACTTTCGGCATTCAAACTTCACCTCCCTTTTATTATCCTTTAGGAAGCCACGGTCTTTGTCCCGCTATAACGCTTCCGTTACATGCATCAACTATCACAGAAAATGATCTTCCTCCCATGCGGTATTCAATGAACCACCAAGGCGAATATATTAATTCAGGCTCTCCTGCGGGATAAGCTCCAACGCTAAACCGAGACACAAAGGTGTATCTTGACCTGAGTTCCTGCAGGGCTAACCCCTTAGCTCTTTCTGTAGCTTCTTTGACATTTATCTCCACGTTAAGGGTTTCTTCTCCTGTTTTCTTGAAGGGTTCTTTCTTGTCGAGTGGAATCTTAAGTGCGCCTGCGTCTGGCTGGTATGCGGGTGCCTTCCGTGCCACAACAGAAACATCCATTGCCTCGCTAATTGACATTCTCTCAGTTCTGTCAGAGATTGCCTTTCCGGCTCCTTTTCCAGCTCCCCCGAAGATGCTTCCAAGCGCTCCTCCAATGGCTTGCATCGCAACCTCTTGGGCAACCTGTTTTTTTGTGTCTTTTGTCTTTATGAGCGCCTTTTTGCCCTCCACGTCCCCTTCAAGCTGAACCGTCACAGTCCAGTTAGGAACGTATCGTAGAACTATTGACCCCCATTCGGCGCGTTCAGCCATGCCTCGGGTTACGAGGATTCCCTTTGCAACGTGATCCTTCGCTATCTCCATAGCTTGTGAACCATTGATAATCACTGGAAGCATACTATATCTTGGAGGCTGTTCGCCCGTGGTGTTATTCACGTATCCGCAGTAGTTGCAAATGACAAGAACCTCTTCAGGATTATACGTCAGCGGACCCCCACAGTGCATGCACGCCTCAAGTTTAGGCGCTGCAGGTTTTGGCGCAGGCGACGGTGGTTGAGACGGTGCATGGGCTGATGGCACTTGGGGTTGGATGCCTCCTGCCAAACCCTTTGCAAACTCCATGGCTTGTTGTTTTGCTTGTTCTTTCCATCCAATTAGGGCGGCTGGATTGTCGCATGAGTTTGCCAGAGCTTGTTCCGTGATGTCCATGAGATCTTGCGGCCCTTCGATTTCAACATACACGTCTTGTGGGACGCCTCTGACCTTAATCACTGCTTTGTCAAAGAAGCCTTTCTTCAGCTCGAACATGAAGCTGTTCTGTCCTGGTATAGCTTTTTTAACATTCCAGCCAGTCTGCTTGATGTATTCAGGTAGGACTTTCTGAAAATTCTCCATTCGTGCTCCGATCTCACGATAACGTGCGGAGATCATACTTCTAGTCCCCTGAGGAGACTTGACCTTTCATCAACAAGTCTATCAAGTTCCTCAATCTTGGATATCAGCGTGTCCATG
>CAYZEP010000028.1:0-16610 GCA_964477645.1 uncultured Candidatus Bathyarchaeia archaeon
TGGATCTTGAAGGAAAAGTCGTGGCAATAAACACTGCGATAATACCATTTGCTCAGGGAATAGGATTTGCCATCCCGATAAACTCGGCAAAGAATTGCACGGGCGAGATAATAACAGACGGAATTCACACAAGACCATGGCTGGGAATAATAGGTCTAAGCCTGACAGAAGAAATATCTCGTTACTACGATTTACCCACTGAGCAAGGAGTGCTCGTCACAAAGATTGCAGAAGGAAGCCCAGCGGAAGATGTGGGGATAGCCGCTGGCGACATAATCCTTAAGATGAATGATGTAGATATCTATCGCATTGAAGACCTACTCAAGGAGATTCATAAAAGAAAAGTTGGAGAAAAAATCAGAATTTTCATCCTTCGGAGAGGCAGAGAACACTTCTTTGAAGTCACGCTGAGCAAAATGTCTTAAAGCATGATAATCAGGCGATTCTTAGAATAGGGGTGTGTCGCAAAAATATATGGAAGAAGAGATAAAGACTAAGCCTAACCTTTCCATATTGGCTTTAATTTCTTTCATAGCTTCTTTTGGGATTGCGAGAATATTTACAAGTCTTTACCCTGACACTGTCTTAGTTGGTGGCGACTTTCATATTCATCATTTTTGGTATGGTTTGGCTATACTTGCCATAGGCGGTTGGCTGGGCATCAGTGTTGAGAATGAGCGGGTCAATCGAGTGGCGGCAATTCTTTTTGGTGCTGGGGGTGGTCTTATAGGGGACGAAGTTGGGCTTTTGCTTACCGAAGGTGAGAGCTATTGGACAGAAATAACTTATACATTTATAATAATATTCTTAACGTTTATATCCACGCTGATTTTGCTAAACAAATATTCAAAGATTATCCTCACAGAATTCAATGAATTTTTAAGCAGCAACGCAAGTCTCTATTTCGGTGTTTTTCTTGCCGCAGTTTCAATAGCTTTTATTTTGGAAACCGACAATCTAGTAATAGTCAGTGTTTCGAGCGTTTCAAGTATTGTAGCTTGTGTCATCATTTTTGCATACTTTATTCAGCGGATAAGAAGATAATGTGACGGAAGCACACGCTTTTAATGTTTCAGGCTTCATATTTAATTTAAGGTGATCAGCTATGAGAAGCATTTCAGAAGTCAACGCGAGTAACTGGGAAAAAGAAGTATCAGAGTCTGATAAATTGACGGTTGTCTACTTCTGGCATAACCAATGTCCTTGGTGTGCTCAGCTTAATCCTATATTTGATGAAATGGCTGCAGAATATGAGGGAAGAATAAAGTTTGTTAAGTTGAACATTCTAGAAAGTCCCAGTAATCAAGAAATAGCGACTAATCTTGGGATTATGAGCACACCAACGTTGATGTTTTTCTGCAATGGAAGACCTATAGGACAAACCGTTGGCTTAATGCCTAAACAGGACTTTAACAAAGTACTCGATGATATGCCCAACAGATACAAAATTTGCCTTAAACAGAGCACTGATCTAAGAAGTTATATTGTGTGATGCCTTACATCAAAGAATTATTTTGAAAAAATAGCTCACTTTCCCTTCGAATTTCTAGCCCAAACGACCAAGTTCTCCAGCAATTCTCCTATTTTCTCCCTTGTTTTTCCATCAGTCACTTTGCCTCTATCATCAATTTTATCATCAGCAAATGGTATAATGACTTCCGGTCTATTCAGCGGGTGCATATCAAGAAAAACAAAGACTTGCCTCAGATGATATTGTGCCCTCGCCCCGCCCAACATTCCCGGTGATGCGCTCATAAGGGCAACGGGTTTGCCTTCAAAAGGGTTGTCTCCATAAGGTCTTGAAGCCCAGTCGATAGCGTTTTTGAGAACTCCGGGTATCGAATAGTTGTATTCTGGTGTCGCAATCAATATTGCATCTGCCGCTCTAATTTTTGCTTTGAATTCCTTGACTTTGTCTGGCATTCGGTCTTCTAGATCCTGATTAAAGGGCGGGATTCCTTCGAGGTCGAAGATTTCAAGCTTTGCGTCTTTTGGTGCTAGTTCCACAGCTGCACGCAATAATGCTTTGTTGTAAGAATTTTTTCGTAAACTACCTGCAAAACCGAGAATATTTACTGGTTTTTTCATGACTGATTCCACTCGCCATCAATTCAATCTATTTCTATTGAATTGTAGGATAGCTTTGATTCGACTTCTTCACTTTTTTGCTGGAACTATCAAAACAGAACATTTTGCTTTATGGCTTACGTCATCACTTATGCTTCCAAGCAAGAATCGTTCAACGGTTCCTAATCCTCTACTTCCTAGAACAATTAGATCGTAGTTTCCTTTTTCAGCAACCTCAACTATCTTGTCTGAAGGGACACCGAACTCAAGTTTCTTATCAACTTTTATTTTCTTTTTTCCAATCGTATCAAGAGCTTTCGAAAGAATTTTCTCGCCTAACTCTTTAGCAGCTTTGGGCGATGACTTATATAACCTTCGTTCTTGAATGTTGAGCAAGCTAATGCTTGAACCCAGCTTTTCAGCGAGTTTAAGAGCATAATCTAGGGCTTTGAGTGAGTTTTTAGAACCATCAACGCACACAAGCAAACTGGACATAGAGGTAACTTTTTTGACGATTAACGTTGGGCATTTAGTGTGCATTATAACTTTTTTAGTTACGCTTCCAAGAGCGTAAGCATCCTTCTCATTTTCACCGCGTGCACCCATAACAATTAGGTCATAATCTTTTTTTGAGAATTCCAATATGCTATCTGCTGGATCACCGCTGAACATTTCTGCCTCCACCTTCACTTTTTCTTCATTAAGCAAGGCGCGTGCACTGTTTATCGTCGTCTTTGCATGCTGTTCGATGCTGCCTAGAAGCTCATCTTGTATATTTTGAGGAAGCCTATAGCCAAGTCTCAATTCTTGCATGATGTGCAAGACTGTCACAGCTGCTTTAGTCTTTTTAGCAATTGATGCTGCTGTTTCTTCAGCCATAATGCTTGAAGCAGATGCGTCTATTGGAACCAGAATTTTTCCTAAGAATTCTTTGGTGCTCATGATTTTCTACACCTTTTTTCTAACTATTCCAAGATTTAGTTTTGTATGAACATTTAATCTTTTCGCAATCTATACTTACCGATTTTAACACAAACTCGAATTGATCTCAACCATAGTTGCTTTAATAAAGAGCAAATAACTGTAAAATCTATATCATGTGAGCGAGTTCCAATGCATGAGCACTTCCATCAAGTAAAAGCAACAAAACATCTTGGAATAGTCTTGGGCATTACCATTTCCTTCTTCATTGTTGAACTGGTTGGGGGAATCCTAACAAACAGTCTTGTCCTCTTAACAGATGCTTGGCATATGCTAAATGACGCTTCAGCCTTGGCATTTGCGCTAATAGCCGCTTGGGTTGCACGCCGCCCAGTCAGCATTAAAAGAACATACGGATATTACCGTGCAGAGATTCTAGCGGCTTTTTTGAACGGTGTTTTCCTCTGGGTAATCGTAGTTTTCATCTTTTACGAGGCTATTCAAAGGATCCAACAACCAGTTGAGGTGAAAAGTCTGGAAATGCTGATAATTGCTGTTTTCGGCTTCATGATCAACGCGCTGTCAGCAACCATACTTTCAAAGTCAAAAGAAGAAAGTTTGAACGTTAAAGGAGCCCTTCTCCATGTTTTCGCCGACATGTTGGGATCGGTTGGAGCGATTTCCGCTGGACTAATCATGTATTTCACTGGATGGTACCAGATAGATCCCGTAATTAGCATGATGATAGGCTTTTTAATTTTTTACAGTTCTGGGCGGCTCATTCGGGACTCTTTAAATGTTCTCCTCGAAGGGGTTCCTCCTGATATTGACTTAAGTGCGGTAGAGCGCAGAATAGTTGAATTGGAAGGTGTGAAAAGTGTTCATGATCTTCATGTATGGTGTATCACTCCAACCAAGATGTGCATCATGAGCGCACATGTAGTGGTGAAAAAAGGGACAAATCGAAAAAAGCTGATTTCAACTTTGATTAGCACGCTTAAAGAAGAATTTGGAATCGACCATGTTACTATTCAACTAGAGAGCGAAGGCTACCCCAAAGCAGTTAGCGAACACTAATTTGCATTCAAGCATTTGGAGCGGATAGTATGAGTTCGAAATCGGTTTTGTTGAAGAAGAAGTGGAAATTGTTTGTTTTGAAGCTTTAACCAAAGGTGAAGGCTGATGGGCAAAGCTTGTTTAATACGCATATTTTACACTTGGGTCTCTTCGCAACGCATATTCTCCTCCCATGAAATATGAGCAAATCCGTGAACCTCATCCATTTGCCCTTTGGGACTATTTTCATTAGATCATACTCTATTTTATTCGGATCTTCATTCTCAGTAAGTCCCAATCTTTTTGCAAGTCTGCGGACATGCGTGTCCACTGCTATTCCTTCAATAACATCATAGGCATTCGACAATACGATGTTGGCAGTTTTTCTTGCAACGCCCGGCAATTCAAGCATTGCTTCCATTGTTCTTGGAACTTGTGAGCTGAATTTTTCAACTAGTATTTGACAGCATTTCTTGATGTTTCGAGCTTTGTTTCTGTAAAATCCTGTGGATCTTATGTCTTGCTCAAGTTCTTTTAGATCCGCGTTGGCGTAGTCTTCTGCTTTTCTGTATTTCTTGAATAATGTTTTGGTGACCATGTTTACTCTTTTGTCGGTGCATTGGGCTGAAAGGATTGTGGCTACTAGAAGCTCCAGAGGATTTGCATATTTTAGGGCTATTTTTGCGTCTGGATGTTCCTTTTCCAGCAGTTCAGTTATCATTAATACTCGAGTTTTGTTGTCGAGATTCGCATCCAAAGGTTTGTTTTCCAAGCTAACAGCATCCTATCCTTCATAAGAACCTCTTTGTTAAATAGTCTGCAAAAGCTTTTACCTTCATTGCATAGAAATATCTTGAGGTGATACTTTGGATGTAAAACTTCTTGTTGACGGCAAGGAAGTAGAACTTAACGAGTTTGTTGTGAAGATTTTAAGCGGAACAATCGCGGGTGCAGTGACATCCTTACGTGGAATAAATAAGGACTGGAAGAAAATCGAATTAGAGGTAACAAAATAAAGAATCAGTTATTCTACTAAATCTACGCGTACCCTTATTTCAGCAAACATCTCTCTTTTTGCTTTACAAATCGGACAAACGTATGGGGGATCCTCTCGAAAGACAACATAGCCACACTGTTTGCAATACCATAGTTTCAGTTTAATCTCTGCAGGCACTTTGGCGACTATAGCACTTGATTCAGCCTTCTTTTCTACGGAAGCTTCTGTTGTTACTCCATATGCTCTAACCTGCTTTTCCAAGGGTCTACGCTCGGGGACAGGTTGTATGGGTGCCTTGCCTTCAAAAATATCCCTTCGTACGTAAAGTGCGCAGTAGCAAGCTCCGAATTCTGCAACGTCTGGATCTCGATAGTCGCATGGGCATAGTATGTCTCTGTCAAACTCTAATTTTCCAGAAGCTAGACGGCATGGACATGAAGGGTAACCGTAACGTTCTTCATTCTGTTTTAGCCCTTCAAGAAGGTTTTTGAGAAATTCGGGGTCTGGGTTCAGGTAGTAACCGTAGGTTTTTGCGTCTGCTTCTGCTCTTTGCCGAACCATTTCTAACGTTATCAAATCTCTAAAGCCTCCTTTAGCTTATCCTTGTGAAAGCCAGTAATCAAAAATTTGTCATCTATAATTATTGTAGGGTAACTGAGGTCTCCTTCTCTTCCCAGAATATCGTTTCGCACTTTTTCTTTGTCTTCCTCATCGCACAAGTCAACATCAACATACTCGAATTTGATACTATTGTCTTTCAGAAACTGTTTCGTCAGTTTGCACCATGCGCATGTGCTTAAAGCATACATGAGAACTTTATGTTTATCGTTTTTGCCGGGAACTTTAACTTTTTCCACTTTCTCACAAACCCATTTTTTACGTTTAACATTCCTTTAACAATTTATTTAAAGATTAACCTTAAGCTTCTCTCAGGTTGCCAAACGCTCTTTGAACAACCTCTGACATCGCAGGATGGATGTGCATGCCTCTTATGATTGGAAGGAAGGTTTTGCCCTCAGAAACCATCACATTGATTATTTCCTGTATCAGTGTTGATGCAAATGGGCCGATTATATGTGCCCCTAGGATTCTTCCCGTTTTCTGATCAACAATGACTTTGACAAATCCTCTAGGCTCACCCATCGCCAACCCCATTGCAGTGTCTTTATAAAAGGCTTTGCCAATCAAAATCTTGTAGCCTTGCTGTTTTGCTTCTGCCTCTTTTAAACCCACTGAGGCAACTTGTGGATGAGTGAAAACAGCATGCGGAGCTGCAGAATAGTCCATTTTCACTTTGTGATCGTGTACAGCGTTGTGCCATGCAATTTCTGCTTCATAGTTGGCTACATGCTTAAACATTTGTTTACCAATGGCATCTCCAAAAGCCCAAATATTCTTCTTTCTAGTTTCAAGATACTCATTTACCTTCACATATCCCCTCTCATCCAATTCTACACCCGTTTTTTCTGGCTTCAAAATGTCAGAATTGGGAACCCGACCAGCAGCTATCAGCAAAACTTCAGCTGAAAATTCTTTAAAAGTACCATCCTCGCGGTTTCTAGCAACAACAACTTTGACGTCATCCTTTTCTTTGGCTTCAACAGCCTCATAATTTGTGAATATCCCGATTCTTGCTTCCATTTCCTCTTTTAGCAGGTCAGATATTTCTGGTTCCTCGTCTGGCAAAAGCCTTGAACCTCTTTGAACTATTGTGACTTTTGTGCCTATACTTGAGAAGAAATGTCCGTACTCGGCGGCTATGTATCCTCCTCCAATTATGATCATGGTTTTGGGCGGTGTTTCAAGTTCTAAGACGGTGTCGCTTGTGAGGTAATTGGCGATTTCGATTCCTTTAATTGGGGGAATTCCTGGTCTTGCGCCAGAAACGATGAATATTCTTTCAGCTCTTATCATGCGATCTTCAACCTTCATTGTGTAGTCTGAAACAAACTCGCCTACTTCCTTGAACCATGTTATATTTGGAGTTGCTTCCACGGCTCTAGCTTGTTTTTGCGTATCTTCTGTGACAAGTTCATGCATTCTTTTCATTATTTGTTTAAAGTCGATTGAATTGACTGAGGTGTTTATGCCTAGTTTTTCTGCTTCTCGAATTGTTACTACAACATCCGCTGGGTAAATGAGAATTTTTGAGGGTATACACCCACGATTTACACATGTCCCACCCATAGGTCCAGATTCGACCACTGCAGTTTTCAAGCCACTGGCAACAGCATTTGAAGCAACACTCATTCCAGAGCCAGAGCCAATTACGAGAACATCAAATTTTTCCATAACATTACCTCAACACATCAAGGAAATATATAATTAATATTAATTAAACCTTGACTCCTCTTTGTTTTATCTACGGCACTTCTGTGCTCTGCAAAGAAGAAAAACAAAGTTTCACCTAAGATAGAAAAACTAATATCTTTTATCCCTCGTTACCGATTAACGGTGAGCTAGTTTGCCGATAGACGCAGATTTCCAAAAGAATCGACAAGTTGTCGGTAAACACAATGATCATGATGTCTGGGGACCTGTGGAGCCTCCTAAAAAACTTGGCATACATGGAACCAATGTGGCAGTTGACTGGGATATTTGCACTGGGGATGGTGTGTGCATAGAGGTTTGCCCTGTGACTGTGTTTGATTGGGCAGATGCGCCTGGGCATCCAACCTCAGAAAAGAAATCTGACCCGGCTAGAGAGAAAGACTGCATACAATGTCTTGCCTGCGAAACTCAGTGTCCAACTCAAGCGATAAAAATAACTCCACCTTGAGCGAATAATAGCACCCAGCAACAATGTCCTCTTACTTTTTTGATAACTTTGGCTAGTCAGTTAAGAGGGTAGACAGAAAAAGAAGATAATGCTTGTTATTTCAGTGTTTCTTCAAGTCTTTTGTTTACAGTGTCCCAGTTAACAATGTTCCAGAAGGCTTCGACAAATTTTGCTCTCTCATTCTTGTAATCAATGTAATATGCATGCTCAAAGACATCGAGAACCATTAGAATTCGGAACATAGGATAAACGCTATTGTTGTGTTTTTCTATCTGCATGATTATCGGTCTATTAGTTTGCTTGCAGAAAGATAACGCAGCCCAACCAGAACCTTCCACGCTTGTCGCAGCCTGCGAGAATTCCTTCTTGAACCTTTCAAAACTCCTAAACTCTTTTTCGATAGCATCGCCTACGATTCCTCCCGGTTTTCCGCCACCTTTGCTCGGAGGCGCCAAATTGCCCCAAAACAACGAGTGCAATAAGTGTCCTCCTATGTTGAAAGATAACTCCTTTAGAGTGGATTTCACGTCAAAATCGGCATTTTCTTTTCTTGCGTTGTCAAACTTCTGAAGTATTGCATTTGCGCCGTTAACATATGCTTGGTGATGCTTGCTGTGGTGTATCGTTAATTGTTCTTCAGACATATGAGGCATTAAGTCCTTGTATTCGTATGGCAGTTTTGGCAGAACATAAAACTTAGTTTCTTCCATGTCTATCACACTGAACTATTTGCTTTTAGACTCACTATTATATCTTATCATTTTTGTCTCCTACTAACGCGGGAAAATTTCTTTAAGGAGCAGTGCATCGCATCATTCATGTGCTGACATGGAGGCTTTTAAAAACTTATAACGGATCAATTATTATTGTGGTTAATGGCGAAAATAAAATGAGTAGATCTGCTGAGAATTTGAAGAATGCCTTTGCAGGCGAGTCTCAGGCTAATCGACGCTATCTGGCTTTTGCTCAAAAAGCTGAGGAAGAAGGCTTCACGCAAGTTGCAAAGCTTTTCAGAGCAGCTGCAGAAGCAGAGACGATACATGCCTTAAATCACCTTAGGATAATGGGACAAATAGAATCAACAACAGAGAACTTGAATACAGCAGTTTCTGGGGAGACTTTTGAGTTTAAGAATATGTACCCAGAATATTTGAACACAGCCAAACAGGAAGGAAACAAGCAAGCAGCTTGGAGCTTTGAGGTAGCAAACAAGGTTGAGGAGATGCACGCTGGCTTGTTCCTTAAGGCGGTTGAAGCTTTAAAAAATAACAAGGAACTAGAAAAAGTCGACTACTACGTGTGCGGCGTATGCGGAAACACTGTAGAAGGCATGCCGCCTGAAAAATGTCCAATATGTGGAGCCCCAAAGTCAAAATTCTTCAGAGTAGCCTAAACGTGTGGTGAACCAATGGAAAAGTGGGAATGCATAGTTTGCGGTTACATATACGATCCGGAGATGGGGGATTCAGAACATGGCGTAAAGCCGGGAACGCCTTTCGAGGCGTTACCAGAAGATTGGGTTTGTCCAGTTTGCGGTGCACCAAAAGACCAGTTCGTCAAGAAAGAATAGATTATCCGCGCAATTTCTTGCTCATTTTTCAAAAGTTTATATTACAATTAAAATAAGTTTGAATTGACCAGACATGACTATTACGAAAATAAGAAAAAGAGACGGAAGGATTGTTGATTTTGATCCCAGCAGAATCAGAGATGCAATTCACAAGGCTTTCATTGCAGTTGAGCTTGAGGACGGAGAAAGGGCTGAAAGCATAACTAAAGATGTTGTTAGGCTTTTAGAAGAAAAATTTAAGGAGATAATTCCATCGGTTGAAGATGCCCAAGACTCTGTCGTAGGAGTTTTGAAGAAAAGAGGCTGTGAAAAGGTTGCATTGGAGTATCAGACTTACAGAAAGAAGAAAGAGGAAATAAGAGAATTAAAGGAAACACTTGGAATAGTAGAACCAAAACTGACAGTGAATGCCATGGAAGTTTTGAATAGAAGATATCTTTTGAAGGATGAGGCGGAAAGAATTATCGAAACTCCTTCTAGAATGTTCACGAGAATAGCAAAAGCCATGGCTGAAGTCGATGGAAAATACGGCAACGACTCAAAGGAAAGCGAAAAAACCTTTTATGACATGATGACAAAACTTGAATTTGTTCCAAACTCTCCAACACTCTTCAACGCAGGAACCAAACTAGGCCAACTATCCGCATGCTTCGTTTTACCCGTTGGGGACTCGTTAGAAGAAATTTTCGGTGCGGTGAAAAACACGGCTTTAATCGAAAAAAGTGGAGGAGGAGTAGGTTTTGATTTTTCCAGATTAAGACCAAAAGGAGACATTGTCATGTCAACCAAGGGGATAGCATCTGGTCCTGTAAGTTTTATGCGCGTCTTCGACACGGCCACGGAAGTCATAAAGGCAGGAGGAAAAAGAAGAGGCGCCATGATGGGAATTTTGAGAGTTGATCACCCAGACGTTATTGAATTCATAACTTCAAAACAAACATCCGAATTTCTTTCAAATTTCAACATTTCGGTGGCTGTTACTGACGATTTCATGAAGACTTTGGAAGAAGATGGAGAATATTGGCTAGTTAACCCAAGAAACAAAGAAAAAACTGGAAAGCTCAAGGCTAAAGATGTTTGGAGTTTGATGGCAAAATCAGCTTGGGAGAGTGGAGATCCTGGAGTTGTTTTTATTGATGAAATTAACAGGCATAATCCCACTCCAGCTGTTGGAAGGATAGAGTCAACCAATCCATGTGGTGAGCAGCCTCTACTCCCTTATGAATCCTGCAATTTAGGCTCAATAAATCTTTCAAGGATGGTTGAAGATGGAAAAATAAACTGGAAAAAGCTTAAGGAAACTGTGAGAAATGCTGTTCGCTTTCTTGACAATGTTGTAGATGCAAACAGATATCCTTTGAAGGAAACAGAAGCTATAACCAGAGCCAACAGAAAAATTGGTTTAGGTGTTATGGGATTTGCAGACATGCTCATAAAACTTGGAATCCGCTATGACTCGGAAGAAGCTTTGACGCTTGCTGAAAATCTAATGAAATTTATTGAAGAAGAAGCTCATAAGAGATCGATAGAGATTGGTGAAGAAAGAGGGTCCTTCCCAAACTTTGAAAAAAGCATTTGGAAGGACAAGTACCGCGCTATGAGAAACGCAACAGTGACAACGATAGCGCCAACAGGAAGCATAAGCATAATAGCTGGTTGCTCTTCTGGAATTGAACCTATATTCGCAATCTCTTTTATAAGAAACGTTCTAAGCGGAACAAGACTTTTTGAAACTAATCCCTTGTTCGAGATGATGGCGAAAGAAAGAGGGTTTTACAATGCTAAAATCCTTGAAGAAATTGCAAGAACAGGGTCGGTTCAAGAAATTGATGGAGTTCCAGAAGACGTTAAGAGACTTTTTGTTACAGCTTTAGATATTAAACCAGAGTGGCATGTGAGAATGCAAGCAGCATTTCAAAAGTACACGGATAATGCTGTTTCAAAAACTGTTAACTTGCCTTCTAACGCGAGTGTTGAAGATGTCCAGAAAGTCTACGATTTGGCTTGGAAACTAAAATGTAAAGGAGTAACAGTTTTTAGATATGGGAGCAAACCAGAACAGGTTCTATACATAGGAGAAATAAAAGCTAAAGAGGGAACATTTGTTTCAGCAGAATCTGAATATGCAGGCGGCTGCCCAACAAAAACTTGTCCATTCCCTAGCTAGGAGTTGTGATGAGAGTGAGTTTGATATCTGATGAGCATAAAGAGCATGTGAGAAACGAACTTGGCGAGAAAATGGAGAAACCAGTGAAGATAATAATGTTCACGCAAGAAATAGAGTGCAAATTCTGCGCAGAAACCAGACAGTTAATTCAGGAATTAGCAACCTTAAATGACAAAATTAAAGTCGAAATTTACGATTTTGTGGCGGATTCTGAGAAGGCTAAGGACTATGGAATTGACAAGGTTCCCGCCCTAGTTATCGTTGGCGAAAAAGATTACGGGGTAAGGTTTTACGGATTACCTTATGGTTACGAGTTTCAAACCCTTACAGAAGCGGTGGTGAACGTTTCGAGAGGAAGAACAGACATTTCAGACAAGACAAAAGAGATGCTTAAAGAAATTAAGACTTCAGTTCACATTCAAGTCTTTGTGACTCTAACGTGCCCTCACTGTGCAATGGTTGCAAGCATTGCTCACAAATTTGCGATTGAGAACGACTTGATAAAGGCTGATGTTATCGATGCAAGTGAATTTTCATATTTGGGCATCAAGTACGCGATTATGGGCGTCCCAAAAACAGTCATAAACGAGAAAATAGAATTCATTGGAGCACTTCCTGAGGATCTCTTCTTAGAGCATGTGTTGCTTGCCACTTCTTGAAAACAGCATTTGTAATTGAGTTGTTGGGTTTGAACTCAGCTAATAGCGATGAAACATTGACTTTGGTCTTCATCTACAGTGGAGATTTTATAGAGCGCGTTATAAGGAATCTTATAAATGACCCGAGTTTCTGCAAACCCTGCGGTCTTTATTGCGATTCCTGTAAATATAATGTGTACAGCTTTGTTCGTAATGTTCGAGCGGCGATACAGTTGCCAAGTCCGTCTGAACTGCCAGCTTTTATTGATAATCCAGAGAAATATATGCCTAGGAAAGTTCCGAAAGCTGATTTATGCGTATCATCGGGACTGCATAAGGACCTATTATTGGAACTGCCACTGCATATGCAAAAAGTCGGGGTGAAGGGGTTGATTGCGCCAATAGAAGATTTTGCTGAAGTTCCATCGGGCCTGAGAAGACAGGTGGAAGAAAGATGCCAAGAACTGGACTTAGAAAATGTGTTTCCGAAGCCTTTCTGCTCTCTAGAGCCAGCAAAGGACAAGCCGCTGATTTCGAGGTTTGTAACTGAACTGAAGGTAGGAAGGCCATCATTAGAAGTTTCAACTGTTAGAAGAGGCAAGCGCGAAGTTGTAGAGTCTTCGATTGTTAGGCGGAGTGCTCCATGCGGTTCCACGTGGTACGTAGCAAGAAAACTGGTTGGGGTTGAGACAAAAAGGGAAATCCTTTACGATGCTGTAGCAAAAGCACATCATAGTTACCCATGCACGGCAACAATGAACGTGGACCCAGAGGTGAAAGAGCCGATACTTCACGTTGGAGGCTACACAATACGGGAAGAAGTGGAAAAAGCACTAAAACGGGCTGAAGCGCAATAGTAAGTTTTAGAATTTAATTGCGAATTTTTCTCACAAGTCATAAATAGCGAAGCAGCAGATACGTGTTTGTCTCACTTCAAGGGAGGTGATAGTTTGAAGTTTGGCGATGTTGTAACGGCTGTGGCATCGTCGGTTGTGGTTATGGTTTTGATCCATTTTCCCCTAATGATAGTGCTGATTCCAGCTTTAGGTTCCTATTGGGGAATTAATGTTAGCGCGATTATCTCAGTTTTACTTAGCGCTTTGATCGTTGGCTACGTCTTCGCTGCAAAGATATGGGAAGAATCTAGGATGGAAGCAATCGCTAAAATAACAGTTTTAGCTGCACTCCTTATGGCTTTTGCTGTCGTGATGGAAGTAGCAGCTATGGCAGACTGGACTACATGGGTTAAGGAGACGTACTTGGAGGCGAACCCTGGGGCATCATTGTCAGCGTTCGAGTGGTACGTCGTGGAAGGAACATATCTCGGTGCAATGATGTTTTTAAACGTGATTATCGTGCTTTTGTTGGGTTTCATCGGGCTCTATGTTGGTTCAATGTTTAAGCGACCTGCTAAGAGTTAAAAATAGCCAAAGCATAATTCTACCTTTTTCCATTGTTTGTTTTGCAATATTTTTAAATTGTGCTTCGGTGTAGGCTTTTCTATGCATGAGTGGGCTTTGGCTGAAGCTGTAATTGCTGCGGCTTCTGAAATTGCTGAGAAAGAGGGATTAAGAGAAGTTACAGAAGTGAGAATAAAGGTTGGTGAGCTGCAGCAGATAGAACGTGACGTACTAGAATTTGCTTTGTCACAGCTTAAGCCAGCCAAATTCAAAAACGCAAAGTTCAGCATAGAAGTTGTGAAGGCTGAGTTGAAGTGCAGAGTTTGCGAGCAAAAATGGATTTTCGAAAGAGAAAAGTTGGATAAAAGTACGGTGGAAGCCATACATTTTGTTCCAGAAGTTGCACATACCTACATTAAGTGTCCAAAATGCAGCAGCCCAGACTTCGAAATATTAGCGGGGCGTGGAGTTTGGCTCGAAAGCATAAAAGGAGTGAAAGAGGGCGATGGTTGACCCGCGTACAAGCATAATAAACGAGAGAATGCGAGGTATAGGCAAAATTGTCGCTGTTTCGAGCGGTAAAGGCGGCGTGGGCAAAAGCCTCGTAGCGGCAACACTTGCTTTGGCACTAGCAAATAAGGGTTATAAGGTGGGATTGTTCGATTTGGATTTCACTAGTCCGTCCACGCACATAATTCTAGGCATTGAAGGTGTGCAACCAGAAGAGGAGAAGGGTATAATTCCGCCAACTGTACATGGCATAAAATACATGTCGATAATTTACTATTCAGGTGAACATGTTACGCCTTTGAGAGGTGCGGACGTTTCAAACGCTTTAATTGAGTTGCTTTCAATTACAAGATGGGATAAGCTGGATTTTCTTGTTATAGACATGCCGCCTGGAATTGGAGACGCAACACTCGACCTGATTCGGTTGATCAAGAATATCGAGTTTCTCATTGTGACGACGCCTTCACAGCTAGCCTTCGAAACTGTTCGAAAACTGGTGGGCTTGTTGAAGGAATTGAAAATTCCAGTTATAGGCGTTATCGAAAACATGAAAATGAACGATTCAAAAGCTATACAGAGACTTGTTGAAAGTATGGACATAGCATTTTTAGGAAAAATTTCCTTTGACACAAAAATCGAAGAAGCCATAGGAAACACAAACAAGCTCTTAGACACAGCACTATCTACGAAAGTGAAAAAAATAGCGGAAAAGTTATAGTGCAACAAATGGAAATTTAAAGATAATAAAAAATAGGATGAATTACTAAATTAGAATGGTGATAGGAATTGCTTGAGGGTAAAAATGTGAGCTTGAGGGTCATGGAGAAGAATGACTTAGATTTTATAGTTAACTGTTTTAACAACATAGATTTCTATGAATATGACCCCATCGTGCAAATGTCAAGCGAAGAAAAGAAGAAAGAGTTTGATAATCCTACGCAATTATCAATCGTAACTGAATCAGGACGTTTCATCATCGAGAAGAAAGATGGAACAAAAATAGGATACATGAGACATTGGTTTGTTCAACCTGCTAGACTGATGGAGATGGGCTACTTCGTAATTCCTAGTGAGAGAGGCAAAGGCTATGGAACTGAAGCTGTTCAAATTATAGTGGATTATCTATTTCTTTCAAGAGACAATGCTCGAATACAAGCAGCAACCAACGTAAGAAACAAGGCATCACAAAGGGTTTTGGAAAAAGTAGGCTTCAAAAAAGAAGGAACTATTCGAAAATCAGCCTTCGTCAGAGGAGAGTGGGCTGATGCACATCTATATAGCATTCTAAGGAAAGAATGGAAAGAACCAAAGATATTAACCAAAGCACCTTCACAAAGTTAGAACCAGCAAAATAAACTAAACTTTTTTGTTTTTCTTTTTATGTCCACTTTTTGTTGTTTTTCCACTCATCATAGTTTCTTCTAAAGAGTTTGCCTTACGCAACTCCTGCATGTACCAGCCTCTATCACGGGAGCAGAATATGCCAGCGGCTATTCCGAAAATTACCAGAGAAAAACCACTAATTATCAGTGTTAAGCCTAAAGCTGCTCCTGCATGTGGCTCAGTGTAATATGGAATGAAAAGTAACCACTCTGGGTTTTCAGTCAGGCTCAAAGTTTCCAGTATGCCACCAACAAAAAATACGGCGCCCGCTAAAAACATCAGATACGCTAAGGTTTCGTTGTGTCTTGACTCTTCTGCTTTTTCGTGTAGGTAGTCTCGGAAAGACATGGAAGCTCAAATATGTCAAATTATTGAACACGTACGTAAATGTTATTATGCGAAAATAAACATTGCAAAAATGAATCTGAAATAACTAAGACGAAGAGAATTGCTACTTGTGGCTTGTCAAGCGTTGATTTTTAATTTCTTAGACACTTTGTATGGAAACAAACAGCACCAAAATTATTGTAAATGACATTTGTGAGTTTTACAAAAAATCTCCAAAATTATTTTGCAAGAGATAACAATTAAAATCATATGTATATATAGTCAAAGAAAGGAAAAGATTCAATTGAAACCTTTATAAGCAACGAGAGAAATGCTTAGACTTTACAGATTCATTAAAAGGGAGAAGTAACATGGTGAAAAAAGCAATTATTGAAATTGTACTTGTTGACGAAAGTTCTGAAAAAACAAACAAGGAAATTGAAAGAGAAATCTCTGCGGAACTCTCGGAAAACCTACACACTATTCCATGGGCTGCAAAAATGGAAAAAATGACGATTGCAGAAAGCTAAAAAAGACTTCAATTATCAACCATAGTTTGCATAGGAAGACCCAAGTCTTTCCACATAATCCATCACATAGAAAAAACAGAAATCTATAGGGGGTCTATCCCTATTGGACATTTTTCTACTCAAAAATATGTAGTTTCTCAACGTTCTGATATGCTAAGAACCTTAACACAAAACCCATTTCAAGCTTCTCTTCAAAAAACAGCAAAATTCTGTGGTGCGGCCGCCGAGATTTGAACCCGGGTCGTCAGCGTGGCAGGCTGATGTC